>JBALXO010000047.1:0-23551 GCA_036960615.1 Cocleimonas sp.
ACAACTGACATTCCCATTTCTTGCATAACGTTTGCTGCAAGTCCAACGGTACGATACTTAAGACCTTTCATATCAGCTGCTGAGTTAATCTCTTTCTTGAACCAACCAAGTGGTTGTGCAGGCATTGGGCCAGAGAAGAATCCAACGATGTCTAACTTAAGTATATCTGCCATTAGCTCGTCATATAGCTCTTGACCGCCACCATGATGGATCCAACCTAAAAGTTGGTTCGCTGTCCAACCCCAACAAGGGCCAGTACCAAATAATGATGCTGCAGCATTTTTACTGTACCAGTATGCTGTTACTAAGTGAGCACCATCGATAACGCCTTTGTGAACCGCTGTCTGTAACTCAGCTGTTTTGACCACAGCACCAACATCAAGATAATCTATCTTTAATGATCCGCCAGACATCTCGTTAACACGCTTAACATAATCAACAGCGTACTCTTTAAAGATACCGCCGCCCCATGCACCCTGTAGTTTTAGAACTACTGGTTTAGCATGTGATGCTGCTTGAGCAGCCATTGGTAAGCCAACAGCTGCTGCACCTACTGCTGCAGTACCCGCTTTTAAGAACTTACGACGTGTGCTTGTTGATTTTGTTGTACTACTTACTTCTTTTTCATTGTCCATTTCCATAGACCTCCTTTGGTTGAGTTTAACCTCTTACGTATTTTAATAAGGTATCCATATGCGCCTTATATGTGTACATATATAAATATAGTGTATCTACTGAAAAAAACTGCTATTTCTGATTAAAAAAGTGAGTTCAATTTCCACATTATGAAAGTTTGTCTTTGACTTGCTTGCCAGCAATGATCGCATCAAGATTGTCTAAGGCTCTAAACCCCATGTCATTGCGGGTTTGAATGGTTGCACTGCCAATATGTGGAAGCAGAAAAGTGTTATCTAATTGCTTATATCTTGGGTCAATATTTGGCTCATCATTAAATACATCCAATCCTGCTGAAAATAACTTCCTTGATTTTAATGCGGCTATTAAAGCGTCATCATTAATAATAGCACCGCGTGCAGTATTTACTAGTACAGCATTGTCAGGAAGTAGGGCAATAGTTTGGTCGTTTATGATGTGATGGGTTTCTGGAGTTGCAGGACAATGAATAGATAAGAAATCACAATTTGGTAGTAGTGATTCAACATTATCATGATAAATAGCATCCATTTCTAACTCTGGTGATAAACGACTACGGTTGTAGTAATGTATTTCCATATCAAAGCCACGAGCTCGCTTTGCCATGATCTGCCCGACACGGCCCATTCCCAAAATACCTAACTTAGCTCCTGTGATTTGTTTACCTAATTGAAAAGTTGCACCCCAATCTGCCCAAGTATCTGTACGAATTTGGGTTTCACCTTCGTATTCTCTTCGAGCTGCACCCAATAAAAGCAACATGGCTATTTCAGCAGTAGCATCATTGAGCACATCGGGTGTGTTGGTTACTTGAATGCCTTTAGCTTTGGCAGCGTCTAAATCAATATGATCATAACCTACTGAAAAACAACAAATAGCTTTCACGCTATCAGGTAAGCGTTGGATTACTTCAGCACTCATTTTTTCGGTATGACAGGGAATAATCGCAGTAGCGCCTTGAGATAATTTTATAATCTCATCGCTATTGTAAATATTATCGCTGATATTTAGGCGTGCGTCGTAATCACGAGATAATCTTGCCTCAACAGCATCGGGTAATTTTCTGGTTACGAATACGATTGGTTTAGTCATGTTCTTGTGATTCCGGTTTAGTTATCGTCAAAAATGGCGAAAAGGCGGGGGGTGTCATTAAATTATATTATTAAATGGTGCTATTTCAACCATCTCTCCAGCTTCCACACCACCTGATTCGCTTGGTAGATGAATAAAGCAGTTAGCTAAACTCATAGACATTAAAATCCCTGAGCCTTGTTTACCTGTGAGTTTAACTTCGAGTTCGCCGTCGTCTGCTTGTTCCACAATCGCACGTATATATTCGGTGCGACCAGGACGTTTTTTAATCGCTTGCTGACTGCTGGCTTTTATCATCAATGGAGCTTTAATCGAGCTGCTGGCAAGATAATTAATCGCAGGTTGTACAAATTGCATAAAAGTCACCATTACTGCGACTGGGTTTCCAGGTAAGCCAAAAAACCATGAATCGTGATAACTACCAAAAGTAAGTGGCCGGCCGGGTTTCATCGCAATTTTCCAGAAATGAGTATCACCAAGTTTCTTTAATGTGGGTTTGATGAAATCAGCTTCACCGACCGAAACGCCACCTGAGGTAATTACAATATCGGCTAATTTAGCGGCTTCGACAAATGCATTCTCAATACCTTCTTTGGTATCGCGAATAACACCCAAATCTATGATTTCGACATCTAAGTTCTTGAGTAAAGCGAATAGGGTATAACGATTGCTATCGTAAATATCACCTTCATTTAGCGTTTCACCGATCGACTTTAATTCATCACCCGTCGAGAAAAAAGCTACACGCGGACGGCGTAATATCTTAACTTCACTTTTACCCAGCGAAGCGATGATACCCAAATCAGCAGCACGAATGCGATGGCCTTTGCTTAACACGATCGCACCTTTGGGAATGTCTTCTCCTGGATGGCGGACATTTTGACCAGTGCGTTGTTTATCATCAATAGTTATTGTGCCATCGTCTAACACATCGACTAATTCTTGTGGGACCACAGAATCAGTGCCATTTGGCATAACACCGCCGGTCATAATACGAATTACATTACCTTGTTGGTAGTTTTCTTCACTCGGAATACCTGCAAATGATGCGCCTTTAACCTCATAGTTTTTTGTATTTTCAGTAGGTAGATCATCACCAGCTAATGCATAACCATCCATCGCCGCATTAATATGAGGTGGTACATCGGTGAGTGAAACTAAATCTTCCGCAAGGTATTGATTTAAGGCATCACGCAATGCAACTTTTATACTGCCTGTAATGGGAGTAATTTGATCGTAAATTGTCTGTCTGGCATCGGCAACGCTGATTGCATCTGCTTCAAAAGGGTCGAGACAGCTTGTAGGTCTATTAGTACTCATAAGTTTGTATCATTGCTAAGAATAGGACACATTTCGAGTAATCTTTGTTCGATAAAATCGGCAATTTTTTGAGGTTGGTTGATATCTAAATGGTCGATGGACATATCTTCTGCAACAGGATGGTCTGTAGCTATAGCTACAATATTTGAATCATCGGGATACATATAAGGTTTATCTAAAGCCTCACGATGTAATTCTATTTTCATAAATTCAGCCGCTTTAAAACCTTCAACTAATACTAGATCTAAAGTACCGGTTTGGAGATTCGCCAAAGCGTCTTCTAGTTTTGGTTCACCAACAGCATCAGGTTTTTCGATAATCATCGCGGTACGATTACGCGAAGCAATCACAGTTTGTAATGCTCCTGCTTGACGCAATACATGACTATCTTTACCGGGCTTATCGATGTCGATATTGTGATGAGTGTGTTTAATAATTCCAATACGATAGCCCTTAGCTTTTAATAAGGGTATTACTTTACTTAGTAGCGTGGTTTTTCCTGTGCCACTGTAGGCGGCGAAACCCATTACAGGTAGATGAAACTCAACCATTATTATCATCACTCGTTTTTTGTTGACGTTGCTCTTCGGTATTTACATTAAAAAACACATTAGGGTTATCCGAAAAATCAGCGGTTGCCATATCATTTTTGGCATACCAGCTATCAATCTTACGCTCACCACTTTCTAAAAACTCAAGTAAGCTATCAATCAGAGAAACAGGAATTAGTGCATGTACAGGTTGTAAGCGTTTACCGTCATGTGCAACCACGACAGTTTTTTGATCTGTAGTTGCAGCGATTAAGCGCTCAACATAATCATCAGGCAAATTCGGCCCATCACAAGGCATGGTGAGAATAAAATCTGTTTTACAGGTCTGCATTGCAATAGCAAAACCTGCCAGTGGACCTTGGAAGTCACTTAAATCATCACTCATAATGTCATGCCCGAATGCGGCATAGCTCTCTTGGTTACGATTTGCATTGATCATTACACTATCTACTTGCGGTGTGATTTTATCTAAGACGTGCTGAATGAGCTGCTTGCCTTGATATTCAACAAGACCTTTATCTTGTCCGCCTAATCGACGACCTTGGCCACCCGCTAGGATGATTGCAGTTATCTGTGATTTACTTATTTTCATGTGTTTTTTTCATCTATTTTCATGTATTGATATCATTTATATATGCATCATTTAAGTGTTTGGTTTTTGCTGAGACAGCAGAGTAACATTGTCGTTGGTATATTCAGCCGAAGAATCCAATAAATCAGTATCAGATTGAGTAATGCGACCTTCTTCTAATAATAACCGATGGTTCATTATTCGATGAAAATGATTAGGATCATGACTGGCAATGTACAACGCTGTTCCAGTTTCTTTGAAGGTTGAAAGTAAATCTTCCGTACGCGTGCGCGATTTGGTGTCCATATTGGCGGTTGGTTCATCTAATAATAATACCGCAGGTTGTTTTAGCCATGCTTGAGCTAATGCCACTCGCTGGCGTTCGCCGCCAGACAAGAACTTCGCTTGAGTATTACTCCTGTTTTCTAGTTCAGCCCATTTTAGCGCTTGATCTACTGCTTCTTTGGGTTGATCCTTGTGTAAGGCATAACTTAGATTTTTTCGCACAGTCCCATCAAACATGTATGGTTCTTGGTAGAGATACATCACTTGATTGTTAATGAGCTTACGGTATTTATTCCATTTCAAGGTTTGCAAGCCTGTATCAATCATGGCTTTATTAGGTGCAAGTAAACCACCAAGGATGCGCAATAAAGTGGACTTACCACTGCCATTTTTGCCAGTGATTAAGGTACATTCGCCACCTTTTATTTCTAGCTCTACGTTATCTAGTATGAGTTTTGTATGCTTACCTTTACCGTAAGATTTAACGATATTTTTGTATCGTAAGTTAACAGGGCGTGCAATTTCAGTCATGAATCACCGTTCCTTTACCTTGCATAATATGCAAGCTAATGGTTAAGAAAAATGCCATTAAAACTAAAATTATTCCGAGTGCAATACCTTGCGCAAACTCACCTTTGCTTGTCTCTAAGGCAATCGCTGTGGGAATATTACGTGTGTAATTAAGTATGTTACCGCCGAGCATCATTGATGCTCCAACTTCAGCTATTATTCTGCCATAAGCGGCCAATAAAGCTCCTAATAAGGCAAAACGCACTTCGCGCATAATGATCATAAAAGCTTTAGGAATATTATTACTCAAAGTTTTAGCGGTATCCCATGCGCGCATTTCAGTTGACTGAAATGCAGTGTGACTCATGGCAACTAAAATCGGAAAACTAAGCGCTATTTGACCCAACACCATCGCTGTTTGTGTAAACAGTAGTTTCCATTCTCCCAATGGGCCTTGTCGCGACAAAATGACGTATAAAGTGAGACCAACAACAACCGCAGGAACAGCCAGCATGGTGTTAAAAAAAGCAACGAGAAAGCGTCTTCCTGGAAAAGAGTAGTAGGCTAACAGGAAGCCCAATAATACTGCTGGCACCATGGCGATAAGAATTGCAGTCGTGGAGATTTGGAATGAGATTCCAATAATCGTCCATATTTCAGGATCACCACTGAACAATAACTTGATAGCATCAAATGTTGTGCTTGCGAGAGAATCCATAGGGCGTATGTTAGTTTTTACTTAAGAGTGATCTATGCCGCATCGTCATCACTAACTCTTTCTTTTTTATTCACTGATTTTGAATTGGCATTTGGGATAAACAATACTTTACCAGAAATTTTAAAATTACCTATTAAAGCTTGGCCTTCAGGGGAAGTCATCCAATCAATAAAAGTTTGAGCGCCTTTAATATTGGTGTCAGGGTATTTTTCAGGGTTAACCGCAATCATGCCATAGGGATTGAATAACATTGGGTTGCCTTCAAACACAATAGATAGAGGCAGTTTGTCCATATACGCGAGCCATGTACCGCGGTCAGTCATGGTGTATGCACCTAACTCTCCCGTCATTTGTAGTACTTTACCCATGCCTTGACCCGCTTCGAGATACCAACGATCGGTCTTATTGTTAGGCATGCTTTTAGTCAGCCCCCAAAGAATCATTTCTTTTTTATGCGTACCTGAATCGTCACCTCGAGAAATAAATTTACTTTTTGTTTTTGCAATTTCTTCAAGGACTTCTTCAATTGTAGCTTTATCAGAAAAAGCAAAAGCTGATTCTTTAGGACCGACAATCACAAAATCGTTATACATTACAGGATAGCGTTTCACGCCATAGCCTTCAGCCACGATTTTATCTTCAGCACTTTTGGCATGCACTAGCATTAAATCTACGTCACCATCACGACCCATTTGTAATGCTTTGCCAGTTCCTGCTGCAATAAAATGCAATTTATAGCCTGTATTTTCTTCAAACTTTGGGGTGAGGTATTTCAATAAACCAGAGTTTTCAGTACTGGTGGTTGTTGCTATTCTGATCAGTTGATCGTTTTCAGGAAAAGCACTGCTTGAGAATAGAAATACATTAACAAGTAGAAGCAGTTTGAAAAAATTCTTTATTGTAATAAAAAATGTCATTACGTTTGCCTAGTGGTCTTTATTGAGGTTTATATAAATTCTAATGAGAGACGTTTATTCTATCTGTAATTACTCTTATAAATAGTACTGAGCAAATTTAATGCCAATAGACTCAATGATGGCTGAAAAAAAATGATTTATAGACTAAATTTAAACTTATATAAGGTTATTCAGAGCTTTCTTAAGAGTTTGTGCGTTAAGATAAAGAGCAATACTGCAAAATAATAACAGTTATATACACTCTTATAATAAATAACTGGGTCAAATTGCACCAAAAAATAATTTTAAATGGGACTAATTAGGATTATTTTCTAAATTAACCATTTTCTAAGAATATGTGAGGAAAAAAGCGTGAGTGCTCAAGCAGAATCGATAACAGATACGATTGAAAAATCCAAACAACTCTCAGGGTTTAAGCGTAACTCTGTGCTCATCGTAGATGACGAACAAGGAATTCGTAACTTTCTACAAAAAGGCTTAGCAAAAGTATTTGGTTTAGTTGAAGTAGCAGAAAATGTCGAAGAAGCGGAATCACTACGCCAACGTTGTAATTTTGATTTGATTATTTCTGATATTCGTCTGCCGGGAAAATCTGGAGTGGATTGGGTAACTGAAATACGCGGTCAAGGTAGTATGACATCGGTAATCTTTATTACTGCTCATGCAAGTATGGAAACGGCGATTGAAGCTTTGCGAATCGGTGCTAATGATTTCATCATGAAGCCATTCAGGATGGATCAAATGATGGCATCTATTGAAGCTTGCCTTTCTCGTCAAGAAATCCAACGTGAAAACATAGAACTTAAACGCCAAGTTGATCAAATCTATGACAGCGGCATGATTGGCGATTGCGACACCATGAAAAGTGTTTGTGAAGTGTTGAAACAAGTAGCACCCATGCCGACTACTGTTTTAATTGGTGGAGAATCAGGTACAGGTAAAGAGCTTGCGGCTCGTGCGTTACACCGATGGAGCGAACGCAAAGGCAGTTTTGTACCCGTAAACTGTGGTGCGATCTCAGAAGAACTGATGGAAAGTGAATTCTTTGGTCATACCAAAGGTGCATTTACTGGCGCGCAGAATACCCGCGAAGGCTTGTTCACGTATGCTAATAATGGCACTTTATTTTTAGATGAAATTGGTGAAATGCCAATGTCGATGCAAGTGCATTTATTACGCGTACTTGAAGAAAGAGTGATTCGTCCTGTGGGTTCAAATCGCCAAACGCCTATTGATGTTCGTATTATTGCCGCGAGTAATCGTAATTTAGAAGAAGAAGTAGAAAAAGGTAATTTTAGACAAGATCTTTATTATCGACTTAATGTGGTGAATCTTAAATTGCCTCCTCTTCGCGAGCGATTAGATGATATACCTTCATTAGTACAGCATTTTTCAGCGCTACTGTCATCTGATCTTGGTGTTCCACCTCCTGTGATTACCGGTGATGATTTATTTCATATGCGAGACTACGAATGGCCAGGCAATATTCGGGAACTTAAAAATGTTATCGAGCGTTCAATTTTATTAAAGCAATCACCGACACAGTGTATTTCGAGGAAGTTTGAAGCGACTCACACTGAACAGTCTTTGAAAAATGGTATTCGTTTAGATGAAGTTGAAAAAAATCATATTTTGAAAGTGCTAGAAATGGAAGAAGGAAATAAATCTGCCGCAGCCAGAATACTAGGAGTTTCTCGAAAAACCTTGGAACGTAAAGTAAAAGCTTGGAATGAAAGCTGATTATTTTGATGATTTACTATTTTTATGAACAGACTTTTAAATAGTAAATAGAGCCATTAATCATGGGTATTTTTAACGACATATCAAAAGCTATTCGTACTAAGGTTCGTTACAAAATACTGGTTTTGGTTTTATTCCCAATTTTGTTGGTTATGCCTGTTGCTTTAGCCGTGGCTATTAACTGGGGTAAGCAATTTACCTATCAACAGTTATTCCTAAAAGTTCGTACCGATTTAAATGTCTCGCATGATGCATTTGATCGTATTCGTCATGATTATCTGAATAACTTAGAACGACTAGCAGAATCTTATAGTTTTAGAGTGGCGCTGGAAGTTGGAGATAAACAATCAATTCTAGATCAAGTCGCGGAATTAAAAACTCAACAACATTTTTCTTTTCTCAATGTTATTGCTTCCGATAACGTTTCTTTGGCATTAGATCAGGAGTTTGCTGTTAAGCGTGAATCCTCGGCTTTACTTAAGGCTTATCAAGGTAAGCCAACTGTTGGGGTTGAAATTTTTTCAGCAGATGACTTATATAATATTAATCCGAAATTGCGTGATCAGGTACAACTTCCTTTGCTCGAAACTCCCAGAGCGAGACCCACTAAACGAACGCTAGAAGATCGTGCGATGGTTATTCGAGCGTTATATCCAGTCAAAGATTCACGTAACCAAGTCGTTGCGATTCTGGATGGTGGTGTATTTCTAAATGGTAATTTTGAATTTGTTGATGCAATTCGTGATTTGGCCTACGCACCAAAAAGTTTGCCTGAAGGCAGTATTGGCACAGTGACTGTATTTTTAGATGATGTTCGAATATCTACTAATGTTCCTTTAAATGAAGGTGAGCGAGCACTAGGCACACGTGTTTCTAACGAAGTAAGAACCAAAGTATTAGACAATGGCATCACGTGGATTGATCGCGCATTTGTGGTGAATGATTGGTATGTATCTTCGTATGAACCGATAATAGATATCGATGGAAATCGTGTTGGCATGCTCTATGCGGGTTTTTTAGAAAAACCTTTTCGTGATCAATTGTGGAACGCATTGGTCGTATTAGTATTGATGTTTTTAGTATTGATGTTGCTTTCAGCTTGGGCCGCGATTCGCGGGGCGCGTAAAATATTTAAACCTATCGAAAAAATGAGTAACGTAGTGCATTCGGCTCAAGAGGGTGGTGTATTACGCGTTGGTACTATTCAGTCAACAGATGAAATCGGTACTCTTTCTCGTGAATTTGATGACATGTTGGATGAGTTGCAATTGCGTAATCAAGAAATTCAAGAATGGGCTGATTCGCTCGAGGATAAGGTCGAGCTTAGAACGACAGAACTCAAAAATAAAAACCAAGACCTGGAAAATTCGATTCAATTACTGCGTCAAACCCGACAGCAGTTAGTGGTTGCTGAAAAGTTAGCGGCATTGGGCGAATTAACTGCAGGCGTGGCGCATGAGATTAATAATCCAACAGCAGTGATGCTTGGTAATCTCGATATTATGGTGGCTGAATTAGGGAAAAATGCAGAACCAGTTCAGCGTGAAATTGATTTGGTTATCGAGCAGATTTACCGCATCAAAGACATCATAAATCGTCTCTTACAATATGCGCACCCAGATAAATATGCAGGCTATGTAACCACGGTTGAAGTAAACCCTTTAATCGAAGATACCTTAGAGTTGATTAATCATCTTCGTCAAGAAAGTATAATCAAAATTAAGATGGATTTAAGTGCAACTCAAGTAGTTGAGATCAATCCGCAAGAACTGCAACAAGTGTTGGTAAATCTTTTGGTCAATGCGATTCATTCTCTACCCAAAGAGGGTGGCGAGATTGTGATCAAGTCCTGCGATTGGGAGCAACAAGGCGTTATGATTTGTGTGATTGATGATGGAGAAGGCATTGAAAAAGAATCACTTAAGCAGATTTTTAACCCGTTTTTCAGTACAAAAGGACAAGGCGAAGGCACTGGTTTAGGGTTGTCGATTAGTTATGGGTTGGTACGTCGGTACGGTGGAAATATTACGGCTGAATCTGAAGTGGGTAAAGGCTCGGAATTTACAATATGGCTATTGAGCGAACCTCAAATGATGGAAGATGAAGAAGCGATTGCGGAGCAATTAAGAATTATTGAAGAAGCAGTTATCTAAATAGTAATCCTCTTTAAATCATTAGAAGGACATCCCCCACCTTTTTAGCACTTTCCCTGAAAACAGGCAGCCAAGTCTTAGACGCGACAATATTGGAGTGGAGCGACGACTATCCGAAGTGTGAGTTTTTAGAACTCAGAAAAAGGTGAGGGATTTTCTAATCGTAAATAAGCCCAAATCTTCTTATCTCAAAAAGTAATAACTATTTCTAATTATATCGTTTTTATAGATTTTATGTTTATATATAATTCTCTCAACCCATAAATTACGTGTTGTAGTTTATTTTAAACGAATAAAATATTATAGGAATAACCATGTCAGAAGCATTAAGAATTAATGACCTTGCACCAGATTTTACAGCGCAAACAACTCACGGTGAGATTAACTTCCACGAGTGGATTGGCGATAGCTGGGCAGTACTATTTTCACACCCAAAAGATTTCACGCCAGTATGTACCACTGAGCTTGGCGAAGTAGCGAGACTAAAGCCTGAGTTTGATAAGCGTAATGTTAAGACAATTGGCCTAAGTGCTGATTCAATCGAGAATCATTCAGCTTGGGAAAAAGACATCGAAGAGACTCAAGGTTCAGCGGTTAATTTCCCAATGATCGGTGATCATGACCTAAACGTATCGACGCTTTACAACATGCTTCCTGCAGATGAAGTTGGCGCAACTGAAGGCCGTACTGCTGCAACTAACGCTACAGTTCGTACCGTATTTGTTGTAGGCCCTGATAAGTTGATTAAGTTAATGCTGACTTACCCAATGGCTACAGGCCGTAATTTTCAAGAGATTTTACGCGTTATTGATGCAATGCAACTAACGGCTAAGCACAAAGTTGCAACACCAGTTAACTGGGTTGATGGTGACGACGTAATCATCGTACCAGCAGTTTCTGATGAAGAAGCGAAAGGTCTATTCCCAGAAGGTTGGAAGACGATTAAGCCTTACTTGAGAACAGTTAAACAGCCTTCATAATTTCTATCAGCGCTGTTTGAAGACCACTTAAAATCTTTATAAAGTAGTAAATAATTTTAAAGTTGCCTTCCTAGAACCCACCTTCATGGTGGGTTTTTTATATCTGAAAACTCGTTAAATTTCGACTGTCATTTAGCTGTCGCTTTTAGATCAAACTATTGCTAAAACTCTGCTACTCTCACTACATCTAGGTATTTCTTTAGAGCGCAGATGTCTACTCCCATTATTCCAAATCGGTTACCGCAATCGGAACTTCCTTCAGGTTCTATCGCTGCAAATTTACTTTGTTTTAGCGCGATATTTCTGTGGGCAATAGGATTCCCTGCCGCCGAGGTATTGCTCGAAACCTGGGGTGCACTGGCGATGATGTTGACACGTTTATCGCTAAGTATTGCAGTGTTAATGAGTGTGTGGATTTATATTGAAGGCTGGACAGCTGTAAAAAATACGGAATGGCGTGCGCCGATGAAAGTAGGGTCAATTGGCTTTGGCTTTGGGGCTTTACTGTTTTTACTGGGTCAAAAGTATTCAGATGCAGTCATCCCTGCGATCATTGCTGCGATGATGCCAATCTTCGGTGGTTTACTAGAAGTATTTTTCGAAGGTCGCAGGCTTAGACCAAGATTAATCATAGGAATCATTCTCGCACTAATCGGGGGCTATCTAGCCACAGGCGTGAAGCTGTCAGAAGGAACTTTTGGTTTTGGCGCTTTACTCTGTTTAATGGCGATTCCTCTTTATGCATGGTCGACTCGAACCATCACACGAGAATTCCCTAAACTTTCACCTGTGGCTCAAACAACGACAACTTTAGTGGGTGCTTGGCTGTTTGTTAGTATTGCTTATATCGTATCAATAATCTTTGGCTTTGAAGGTACTGAAGTAGGGTTAATGGATGGCTATAATATTACCATGTTGCTTATATTTTCCATCGCAGCGCTCGCAATATCGCAACTTCTTTGGATTAAAGCAGCAGGTAGTTTAGGCATTTTATTCGCCTCATTACACATGAACGCTGTGCCATTTTATGTGATGATAGTAATGGTTATTTTCTTTGATGCTAGCTGGTCATGGATACAAGCACTGGGTGCTTTATTTGTAGCTGCGGGAGTGATTTACTCGCAAATGAAACGAAATTAACACTACTATTTAAACAATGTATTTAAGGTAACAATTTTAAAATCAGGTATTTAGAATACTAAAATGATACCCCCTACCTTTTTGCCTCTTTAAGTTCTCTTAGAGACAGCCGAGCTAATTTCCATAAGGAAATGTAGAGGAGAACGAAATAATGTACATAACTCTAAAAAACATTAAAAGCATGGGTTTCATTTAATTAAAAAGTTAAACGCACCATAAAGCTGTGCAATAAGAAATGCAGATCAACTTGATCTCTAAATTAAACTTGTGAGGATCTGAAACCATAAAATTCCTGTAAATTTCTTCCTTAGTATTCAATAAACGACCCATAAGCCTCTCATTTCTCCTTTCTTAAAATCTTAAATTGTGAAAAACATTTTTGCTGTTTATATTCGCCATTTACGCAGGTTGAATAAGTGAACTAACACTTTAATCAGAAAAAATAAGGGTTAGTAATCCATGTTAGGGAAAGGTATATCGTGACAATAAATACGCAGGCACAAGCCAAACTTTTAAAAGAATTAGAAAAACGAAAGCCTAATTACAGCCTGCCGCAGTCTTTATATCTTGATGATGATATTTTCAATGCAGATTTAGAAAACTTGTTTTATAAGGAGTGGTTATTTGTCGCTCATGATTGTGAAATTCCTGAGATTGGTGACTACTTTAGATATGAAATTGGTAATGCTGATGTCATTATTCTACGTGACCAAGATAAAGGTATAAGAGCATTTCATAACACTTGTAGGCATCGTGGTTCTAGTTTGTGTAAAGAACAAAAAGGTAATAAAGCACAATTTGTTTGTCCTTATCACCAATGGACTTATGACTTAACGGGTAAGTTAAAATACGCCAAAGATATGGGAGAAGATTTTAATCCTGACGAACATGCCTTACATTCGGTAAATTGTGAAACGCTTGAAGGCATGATTTATATTTGTATTAACGATAATGCGCCTGACTTTTCTTTGTTTAAACAGATTGTTCAACCTTATTTAGCTAAGCATAACTTGCAAGATGCGAAGGTCGTGCATGAAAGTAATATAGTTGAGGAGGGCAATTGGAAGTTAGTTATTGAGAATAATCGTGAGTGTTATCACTGTGCGGGTAGTCATCCGGAATTATGTCGTACTTATTCAGATGACCCGTCGATAACAGGCATTCCCGATGAACTAGATCCAACTTCACAAATCGTACAGGAACACTGGGATAAATGTGATGCTTTGGATATTCCTGCTAGATTTCATCTAAGCGAGGATGGACAGTACCGTATTACTAGAATGCCATTACATGATGGGGCTGAGTCTTTTACTTTACACGGTAAGGTTGCATCTAAAAAACCCATGGTTTTATCTGATGATAAAGCGCTGGGTACTTTGTTATTTTTTCATTATCCCAATTCGTGGAATCATTTTTTATCTGATCATTCGATTACCTTTCGAGTGACGCCTATTAGTGCGAATAAAACCATGGTAACCACTAAATGGTTAGTGCATAAGGGTGCAGTTGAAGGGAAAGATTACGATCTTGAAACGTTAACTGCTGTTTGGAATGCGACTAATCAACAGGACTTAGAGCTGGTAGAGGAGAACCATCGTGGAATTCAATCACCTAATTATCAGCCAGGTCCTTACTCGATTTTGCATGAAGACGGTGTGATTCAATTTGTCGATTGGTATCAGGCGATTAGTACGAAAAAAGCAGCTAGTAGCATTAACAGCGATATTTATATTGAAGGTTTAGCTGAGGCTAAAGTAGGGGTGTTATCGACTGAAGTGGAAGCTGAAAAAGTGATTTCTTTTGATATGGTTTCACACAAGAATACTGGATTAAAGAATAGTGCTACAAAGAAATTACTGCAAAGTGATGATATAGATAATGAAACGAATATCGGTAGCATTAAACCAGTAAGTAATGAGATTACTAAACTAAGCACTAAACAAAAGATTAAAAGTAAGACTAAATCAAACGAGCAAGGTTATGATCAAAATAAAATTCCCTACCTGTATCTAGATCAGAGCCAACCGTGGGAAGCTCAAAGTGCTTTGTTGGAGGTGATTAATATTGTGCCTGAAACTCACGATGTAACGACTTTCTCGTTTCGAACACCAACCAATAACTGGTTTAGTTTCGCGCCAGGACAATTCATCACTATCGAATTACCGATCGATGATGAGACTGTTTATCGCACTTATACCATTTCATCTAGCCCTTCAAGACCACTCTCATTATCTATTACAGTGAAAGTTAATGCTGGAAGTATTGGCAGTCAATGGATGTTTGATAATATCAAAGTGGGAATGCAATTAAGAGCATTTGGGCCAGTGGGAGATTTCAATCTGTATAAACATACGGCTGATAAATACTGCTTTATCTCTGGTGGAAGCGGAATTACTCCAATGCTATCAATGACCAAGTATTTATTTGATCGTGGCGGCGATGCCGATATCAGTTTTATTCATTGCGCTCGCAGTCCGAAAAATATTGTAGCGAGGGATGAAGTCGAGCGACTTTCGACACGTGTGCCTAGTATTCAAGTGGCTTGGATAGTTGATGAACTTGATCCTTTTTCAGCTTGGACAGGGTTCACAGGGCGTATGAATCAATTGATTCTTGAGCTGACTACACCAGACTATGCTGAAAGAGAAATTTTTTGTTGTGGCCCTGAAATGTTTATGCAAGCTGTCCGCGATATTTTAAATACCGCTGGTTTTGACATGAACCATTATCACGAAGAGAGTTTTGATAAGCCTGTATTAGAAGATTCTAATGCTAGTGAAAATGAGATTGAATATGACGATGTCATCCTAGATGATCAAATCAGTACTCAGGTATCGTTTTTAAATTCCAAGCAAACGTTAGCATCAAACCAATCAATTTCGTTGTTAGATACATCTCTCAAAGCAGGCCTTAATATCCCTAGCGCGTGTCAGTTTGGAGTGTGTGGCACTTGTAAGGTTAAAAAAGTTTCAGGAGATGTACATATGGTGCATAACGGTGGTATTTCTGACAAAGAAATTGAGGATGGTTATATATTGGCTTGTTGTTCACATCCATTGAGCGATGTGGAATTGCTTTATTAGGTAAGTGATGATGTTTAAACAAAAGCTGTGTTTAAAATAAGACTATATTTTAATAAAAATAGGATTAATATCCTTATTTGTAGTAGCGGGAGTGACTTACTCGCAGATGAACCGAAGTTAACACTGTATTGAAAATAAGGTGTTTAATATCAGATGTTAGAATGTTTTAAATGACACCCTCCACCTTTTTAAACCTTTTATAGAAAGTGCCAAAAGGTGGTGGGTGTCATTTAATTATAGAATTTAGCTATTACTCTGTAAATGAGCAACCCTTGCTTGGTTGTCTTTCATAATCAACTGTACATTATCACCAGCTTTGAATAATGTTTCTGCAAGTTGAGTTACGACAACTTTCTCACCACTATTTAACTGCAACGTAATTTCTAGCCCCTTTTGTTTGCTAAGCTCTCTATCAGCTTCAGATCCTACAGCACCACCAATCAGGCTACCTATAATTGATCCCGCAATCGGTACTGAAGAACCTAGTATTGAGCCTGCAATTGAGCCGACAGTCCCAGCTGCTCTGCCTTTTCGTCCGATAATGGTCACGTTCTTAATCGAGGTAACCGTGCCTTGTTTTACCGTCATCACAGATTCTTTACTCAAAGTGCCTGCTTGGTTCTGCGCGACAGGTGCATTGCTGGAACAGGCCGTAATAAACAATATATTTATGGCTATGGTGAAGTTAAGAATGATACGAGTAAATCGGTTCATGTTGGTGTCCCTGATATTTAATAGTTAATCAATAGTGTTTTGTTTGATAGCTATTAGGAGGTCAAGGCTTTGAAATGGTTCAAGTGATGTACATTTTGAGTCTATTGGATGATATTTATTTCAAATATAATCACGTATAGAAATGGCAAAAAGTAGTGGGGTGTCATTATTATGCTCTATAAACTATCTCTCAACGATAATCTCTAGTTTCGCTTTCATCGTTGGATGATAAAAGCAAAAATACGAAAAAGTTGAGTTTTTGCTAAAAGTGATCGACTTGCTCTGATTCGTTTCTATCATGCCCGTATCCCAGCTCTCATCAGACGCGGTTGCAGTATGCGGTACGATGTCTTTATTTAACCAAGTTACGCTGTCCCCAGCTTTTATCTTCAAGATGACAGGCTCAAATTTGAACGCAGTTATTACAATTTTGTGCTCAATCGGTTTTGAGGTGGTTTGTGGCTCTGAAGCTATTAATGCTTTAGAGAAAACTATGGCTGTAGTAACAGCCATAGTTTTCAACAAGACAGAGCGTCTTGATTGATTAATACTCATTGAAGCTTATTAACCATTTTTACAGCATGTTGCTCGTGGGTTCTGAATATTTGTAAGCCTGTTTCAAATAATGCTTTTACTTCGGCATTTTCAATATTGGGAATAAAGGCGTTTTCAACTAAATCGTTAACAGATTTATGATAGGCCAATTCGTTTTCAGCGTATTTTTTGTCAAAACTCACTTCACGTAGTTTACTTAATTCATTGATTTTTGTTTCAGCACCACTATTTAACGCTTTACTTAAAAAGTTATCTTGTGGTTGCGCATTCAACTTTTTTAATAAAGCTAGAGCTTGTTTATTGACCTGACTATGATCACGGATCATGGTTCTAGCAAAGTTATGAATACTTGGGTTTGACGAAATTGCTAAAGCAAGATGAGCATATCTGATATCAATATTATCAGCGGTGTAAGCAACGTGAGCGATTTCTAGATCATTTAGTTTGGCGGGATCGTTTGCCTGTGCAACGTTATGGCTTAAGCCAAGAACTAGGCTGAGTAGAATTAATTTTGATTTAATTTTCATTTTGGAAACTCCTATTTGTATTAAATAAAGTGATTAATAAATATTTCTGGTTACTTTGTGTGGAAACCAGTAGGAGTATTAAAGACCAGAGAATTCGAACTGTTAATGATCAATAATTCATATTTCTTGATCGATCGTACAGATAATTGTTAGATTAAGTAAATTCAACTACTATATGTAAAAATGAATTTATCTATCACGGCTGGTACTTTATGGATTTACTAAGCAATATACTTTCTCAATTGAAATTATCGGGGACTCTCTATTTTCGTACTTCGTTCACTTCGCCTTGGAGTATCAAAGTTCCTTCTTTTGAAAAAGTATCGCGCTTTCACTATGTCCACCGTGGACGCTGCTTGGTACGAGTTGAAGGCTCTAAAGATGCGGTTTTACTAGAGCAGGGTGATTTGATTTTAATCACCCAAGGCGCTAGTCACCTGTTGTTTTGTGATCCCAGTACCGAAAACCAAGCCGTGCATCTCGATCAAGTCGTAGAAGAATCTGGTTTTACAGGTCAGGGAACATTGGTTTATGGCGAACCCGATACGCATCACGAAACACAATTGATCTGTGGTCATTTTGCGTTTGATGAATATGCGCAACATCCATTAATTGATGCACTTCCGCCTCATATCCATATCAAGAATTATGGTGAAGAAGCAGGCAATTGGATGGAAAGCACCTTAAAGGTAATTGGTGCTGAAGCAGGGCAGAATAACTTGGGAAGTAATATCATTGCCCTAAAAATGTCAGAAATTATATATACCCAAGCGATGCGCACCTATCTTTCAACCGAGGGTGTGAAAAATAAATCCTTGGCTGGCTTTTCCGACCCAGCCATTAGCAAAGCACTGGAAGCTATTCATCAATCCCCAGAGCATCCTTGGTCGCTTATCGAATTATCGAGCGTGGCAGGTTTATCAAGAACTTCATTGGTAAACCGTTTTGCCGAGTGTTTGTCAGTCACGCCCCACAATTATATTACTCAATGGCGTATGCAAATAGCACGTCAGAATTTAACTGATACTAATTCAGCAATCATTGATATCGCTGAATCGGTCGGCTATAAATCAGAAGCTGCATTTGGACGTGTCTTTAAAAAGTATTTTGATGTCGGGCCAGCGACTTATCGTCGTGAAAAGAAAAGTGATGTCGCGAATGCAATATAAATTAAGCCACAGTGAGTTATGAAGGTTATGAAATTAAGCGATTTTAATCAACTTTTAACTGAGGTTCATGAGTGTAAGATCTGCGAGTCTGATCTTACAGATGGCGTGCGTCCTGTGTTACAGATTAATCCTAAGGCTAGAGTGTTAATTGCAGGACAAGCACCTGGTTCAAAAGTCCATGCGACGGGTATTCCGTTTGATGATCCCAGTGGTGATCGTTTGCGAGAGTGGATGGGAATTGATAAAAAAACGTTCTATGACTCTGAACAAATAGGCATTCTACCGATGGCATTTTGCTACCCCGGCAAAGGTAAATCAGGCGATTTACCACCACGACCTATTTGTGCTGAAACATGGAGACAAAAACTGCTTGAGACTATGCCGAATATTCGACTGATATTGGTTATTGGTCAATACGCGCAAGCATGGCATTTAGATAAGTTAGAAAAGAATCTCACTGAAACGGTTAGAAAATGGGAGTCTTATGGAGAAGGGATACTTCCATTACCTCATCCAAGTCCAAGAAATAATATTTGGCTGAAGAAGAATGATTGGTTTGTGAGAGATGTATTGCCGAGCTTGAAGTTTAGAGTAGAAAAAGCGCTTTTCTAATATACAATTAATTATATAGAACCCGAATTAGTTAACGAAATGATAACTGTAATAGCCAATGGAGGATTTGTTATTGCCACTACTCCTATCACTATTAATGCAGGTAAAAACTGTATTGAACTCATGTTTTAATTCCGTTTTATTTAGCTTATTAATTATCATAGTCTAAAAAATTATAAAACCTTCAAAAGGTGGGGGGTGTCTTTTTTATATAACAATTCAGGATATTTAGGCTTTATTTTAGATTAAGGCACATTCGCACGGATAACGTTGAGTATACAATAAGTATGTGTCCATTCGAGTAGGTATGTAACGATGAGCTGGAGTGAAAGGTGAATTACTGGGTTGTTATTAATCGTCTCCCCAGACTAGCTCGCCACATGCTCCTAAATCATATCCTGTCAATGCCTCAGCCATTTGCTGACTCGGCAACGATTTCAATTCATTTATGAATTCTTGAAACAAATGTCTAAACCAAATATTCCTAGCCAATGCGAGATCAAACGATTCCCAGCCTAAACTAATAAACCCTAAACCAAATTCGGTCGCTATTGAGCGAGTACCTGGTGCGATGTCTGCCATATTCATGGTAATTGCAGCGGCGGCTTCTCGTTCGGAATTGGCGATACCAGCTTCGCAATTTAGCGAATCAGTCGTTTTGTGATAATGGCTGAGTGTTTCAAGTAAAAATCTCTGTGCACCTGAGCCTTTTTGCCGCATCGCCCAGCGGTATTGGAGGTCGAAGAATGCTTCTGGGTCTTTTGAAAATTGTAATAATTTAGGATTAATCAGTAAGCCTTGTTCGCGCTGGAAGGCACGAATCAAAACCCATTGTTTGTGTTGGCTATGCTGTTGTAAAAGTGCAGGATGGCGCATTACGCTTTCTGCCTGCGGTCCCCAGTGCATGCCACATACGTCGATGCGTTGTGACTGTAATAAATTTAGACCAACACCAGTGCCAGTAGGCGAATAGCTGATTAGTGCATGCGAGCCTATTTGTGCAGCGAAGCTATTTACGACTCGATATAAAAGAGGGTCGTCACTGCCCGCAATTAACAAACGATCTTTGAGTAAGCCACTGTGTGAGGAATCTAGCATCCAGCGATCAATTAATTCGCGCGGAAACATCCATTTACCCGTTACTTTAGTTGCGGGGATATGTCCTTCGTTGGCAAGAGTATAGACTTTCTTTTCGTTGAGCTGGAGATATTCAGCGACTTGTTTGACGCTTAGAAATGCAGTATTGATGTTGAAGGTTTGCTCTTTGCTCATGCGCTTTTCAAACGCTTGGTCGGCTTCTCATCAAATTCTATTTGATCAGCACCGTTGTAAACTAAGAAATGTTTACCTTTAGCGCGAGAGATCAAAACTACACCCAATTGTTGAGCAATTTCATAACCCATCTGCGTTGCGCCAGACCGTGATAGTAATACAGGAATACCCATTTGTGCGACTTTAATTACCATCTCGGATGTAAGTCTGCCCGTGGTGTAAAATATTTTATCTGCGCCCGACATATCATGCAGCCACATATAACCAGCGATGGCATCAACCGCATTGTGACGTCCTACATCTTCGACAAACCGCAAATTTTCTGTATCTCTACACAAAGCACAGCCGTGAACTGCACCTGCTTTTTTGTAGATTTCATTGTGCTTGCTGAGGGTGTTGAGCAAGCCATAAATCATGGATTGCTTGAGCTGGACTCTAGGTAGCTTAATTTTACCCAAGCCTTCCATCATGTCGCCATAAACGGTGCCTTGGCCACAACCTGTCGTTACCGTTTTTTTACTGAGTTTTTCGTCTAAACCATCTACAATTTCATGCGTAGTAACCGAGACGGCTTCGACTTCCCAGTCTACTTGAATCGAACGAACTTGCTCCATACTTTGGACTAGACGTTGATTGCGTAACCAACCCAAAACTAATAATTCGGGTTGAGTACCTAAAGTCATTAATGTTACGATTTCTCGTTTATTAAGATAGATTGTGAGTGCGCGTTCTGCGGCAATATGACCAGCGATAGTTTCACCAAACTCATTCACGCCGTTGACGGCGTAAGAAGCATCTAATCCAGCATCGGTGAGTTCGGGTTTTTGAGGCATCTCTTCTATTCTCTTTTTATTAGAATTAGTAATGTATTTGCGTTCCTCCCAATTATTGGGGGAAGTACTAGCCGCCAGTGGCGCTCATGTGGCGCATGATAATTGGTTTTTCATTGACATTAAAATCATGGCCTTTTGGTTTGATTTGCATTGAGTCAATCAAAGCTTTGCGTAAGGCTTCATCATCAGTTGGATGTGCGCGAACAATTTTACGTAAATCCATTGAATGTTCTTGGCCTAGACACAATAGCAACATACCTTCGGCTGTCACGCGAACACGGTTACAAGTGTCACAGAAATTATGGCTGTGAGGTGAGATAAAACCAATGCGACTTTCGCTTTCACGGTTGCCATCATTATCCATAAAACGGAAGTATTTAGCGGGACCGCCAGTGCTTTCATCAGTGCTAACTAAATTGTACTTTTCACGTAGTTCTTTTAAAATATCATCGCTAGAACAGTAGCTTTGAGAACGATCGTGGTCACCTACATCTCCCAATGGCATCTCTTCAATAAAGCTGATATCCATGCCACGGTCACGAATGAATTCGACTAAATCAATGATTTCATCATAATTGAAGTTCTTCATTACTACGGTGTTGATTTTAATATTGTCAAAGCCTACTTTGAGTGCTTCGTCGATACCTGCCATCGTTTTTTCTAATTTGCCGATACGTGTTATTTTAGTAAATCGTTCAGGCTGAATCGTATCTAAACTAACGTTTATGCGAGTTACGCCAGCATCTCTTAATGGTTGTGCATATTTCTTTAAGAGTGTGGCATTAGTGGTTAGCGTTAGATCAGTCAAACCGTCTAATTTTCCCAAGCTTTCAAACACGCTAAGAATATTGCGGCGCGTCAGTGGCTCACCACCAGAAATACGAATTTTGTTAACGCCTAATTCTACAAATGCAGTACCAATACGACTCATTTCTTCGAGTGTTAGCAATTGCTCACGTGGGACAAATTTCATATCTTCTGACATGCAGTAAACACAACGTAAATCACACCGGTCTGTCACCGAAAGACGAACATAAGTGACTTCTCGACCAAAACGGTCAACGAGCTTGGTGGGTGTTTGTGTGTCTATTGAAGTTTCTGTTTCATTCATAGGGGTTTATTTCTATTTGGGCTATTTCACCACTGCTAAACAACAGTAGGAGAGTATTTATATCATACATTTTTGATTGGATAGTAATGTTTAGTTAGCAATTTCCATACCACTTTGGTATTTCCCTTAATTATCGGTTTATCTAACCAGAAAACATAATCTGATTCTTTTTTTCGGTTATAAATGTCTTAGTACTTATGATGAATGAGACAAATTGTACCGTTCGTCTCCATGGCTTCAAATCAATATATGAAGAGTTTGGTAAGAGAAATAGCCGAAAAGGTGGGGGGTGTCTTTCTGTACTATTATTAATAGCGAAAGTCTTTCAGTGGCACGTAAATTGCTAACTGTATTAATAATAGTAAAGAGATACAAACCCCATCGAACATCCAAAATCAGATAAATCAAAAACATTTAATGCAGAGTCTCAGGCTGATAGCGAAATAGACTTAAGCTTTTCAAATGAAAAATTACCGGATAGTTTTTCTGTTTCGGTCATTATGGAAAGCAAACCATCAACACATGCATGGGCAGATGAGGTTTGGGATGCGCGTGGTATTGTTGCTTCAGCAGATTCTAGTGCTGATGGCAATACTAATGAACAGCCTCGAATCGATGAAGTTAAAGTCATCGAGCAGGGTGACGTAAAGCAACTTATTTATAGTGGTCTGAAGCTCCGTTTGTTTTTGGATGAATGCGAGAGCTATTACCACAATATGATGTCGCCAGAACCCGGCTGTTTTATTGTTGCGCGCTATGAAGATGAAGATGGAGAAGAGACCGATAAGCCGATTCCGGTGTTAGTCACTTTGAGCTTTGATGAGGCGCATTCCTACTTAGAAGGTGATGATACCGTTTACGCTGTACCGATTCCCGCAGAGCTTTATCGTTGGGCTGAAGTTTATGTGTTAGAAAACTATGTTGCTGAAAAACGCGTTAAACGCAAACGCGTCGATTGGAAGAAAGGCGATAAGCGTAACTCTAGTAGCCATGCTCCAGCATTTGACGCGCCAGTTTCAGATAAAAAGGGTGGTTCTGATGCCT
>JBALXO010000047.1:23651-28599 GCA_036960615.1 Cocleimonas sp.
AAAGTAATAAAACAAACGATAACGAGGAAGTTGCATGACAGATTTATTTGTCTCAGAAAGTAAAACCCAGGCGAAAACAGTAGCCTATGAAGCGGTTCAAAAATTAAAGCCAGAGTCTACTTCTCTGATTGAATATAAATCACGGGGTCATGTCGTTGTTATTGGTGATGCTAAAGCACTTTCTTTGTTGGGTGATTTACCAGAACCGTTAACGATTGAGGCTGTAGAATTTGGTGGAGATGCGCCAACTGATATAACTATTGAAGGGGCTTTAGGCCAGTTTTTAGTAAATGTCAGTTCGCAACAAATCAAAGCAGATTTGATTCTTGATTTAAGTCCTAAGTCTTTGCTGAAGATGGCTTTAAAGCCACCTGGTTATATCGTTTGTGGTCATGAAGAAAGTGAGTTGAAAGCGGTTAAAGAAGAGTTGCATGATCTGGTTGGTACTTTCGATAAACCTAAATACTTTGATTACAATGAAAGTATGTGCGCGCATGGCGTTTCAGGTCAAAAGGGCTGTACACGATGCATTGATGCCTGTCCTGCTGAAGCCATAATCTCTTTGGTCAACAAGATTGCTGTTGATCCGTTTCGCTGTCATGGTGGCGGTATTTGCACCACGGTTTGTCCTTCAGGGGCAATAAGTTACGCCTATCCAAAACCTCGCGATATGCTTACGCATGTGCGCACATTGATTCTCACTTATCTAAAAGAAATCACTGAGATTGATGGTAAGGCCACGGCACCAGATTTAGTCTTTGTTACTGAAGAGCAACATGATCGAGCTGTGCAAATTATGCCCGCTGCATTAGTGATTACTCTCGAAGAGGTTGCTAGCGTTGGCCCAGAAGTTTGGTTGTCAGCATTGGCTTGGGGAGCACGTTCGGTAAGAATATTTAATCTAGATGGAATTCCCGATACGGCCGAGAATGCCTTGAATTTACATCTGGAAATGACGCAGAAAACTTTAGCAGGTATGGGATATCCCGATAGTTGTATATCGGTGATAGCTGATCAAAATGAATTAATTGCTACATCTAATCTAACGCAAAAGAAAACCGCATCACATGCGCCGTTAGGCGATAAGCGCCAAGCTTTTTATATAGCGTTAGATCATTTGGCCAAACAAGCTGACGAGACTGTGATCGAAGCCAATCAAGAAATTGCCTTGCCTCAAGGATCTATCTTTGGTGAAGCGATCATTGATAAATCTAAATGTACATTATGTATGTCATGCGTGAGTGCTTGTCCGGCTAATGCGTTGCAAGATGGTCGTGAGTTGCCACAAGTTAGTTTGGTGGAAGATAAGTGTCTGCAATGTGGAGTTTGTGTCAGTACTTGTCCTGAAGATGCAATGTCTATTGCGCCACGTTTGGTATTGAATAGTCAATTACGCAAAAAATCACGAGTGCTGCATCAAGAAGAACCTTTTTGTTGCATTAAGTGCGGTACGCCATTTGCCACGAATTCAGGAATTACTACAGTATTAGCTAAGCTTTCTGGTCATTATATGTTTACTGATGAGCGTTCAAGAGATCGCTTAAAGATGTGTAATGACTGTCGTGTAGTAGATATGGTGGAAGATCCTAATACTGATTTATAAGTATTTATTGGATCATTATAGTTTATTAAGTAGGCCTAGTTAATCGCTAAATATTCATTCAAAAGTGCCCAAAAGTAAGGGGGTGGCTTTTTTTAATCTAAGCTTAATTGGCTGATTTTCATTTGTTATTTAATCACTATTTATACCGAGACATTTCGACCTGTGAGTCAGAAGTTGAGTCGTTTAGTCATAAAAATCAAGTTTCATTGGGTAAATAACTCCTTATTGGTTCTTTTTTTACCTCGATGAATGGCACGTTCATTGCATATATATTAATTAATTGAAAAGGAAATTCATGTCATCTGAAAATATGTCACAAGCCCAAGCCTTAAAAATTGACAGTTCAACACAAGCTCAAAATGGTGCTCATTTAGAGGGATATTCTTTGCAAGAGACGGATCAGCAGCCAGAACAACAGTATCGTGCGGCTGCATATAGTATTTTAGCGACATTGTTACGTGGTATTCCATCTCAAGAAGCTTTAGATCAAATTTCTGAGTTTTCTAAAGTTGCAGTAAGTGAGGATGAATTATTACTTTCAATGTCAAGTTTGGGTCTAGCAGCTCAATCCACAGAAGTAGCAGCGATTGATGATGAATATCATCTTTTGTTTGTTGGTTTAGGTCGAGGAGAACTGGTTCCATATGGTTCTTGGTATCTAACAGGCTTTTTGATGGAGCAACCATTGAGTGTTTTAAGAGATGATCTTAGGGCATTAGGTTTTGAAAGAGATGAAAGCATAGTTGAGCCAGAGGATCATGTGGCGGCAATATGCGAAATTATGATGATGTTGATTTCTGACAATCCATCTGGTTCAGACGAAAATCAAGTTATCTTTTTTGAAAAGCACATAGTTCCTTGGATGGAGCGATTTTTTAAAGATTTATCAGAAGCAGAGTCGGCCGTTTTTTATCGCGCAGTAGGGCGCTTTGGTTTGGCTTTCTTGGATTTTGAAAAGCAATATTTATTGGTATAAAGAATTGAAATTTTAATTAGAGCGTTATTGGTGCAAGAGCGTTATTAGCAACTCGAAACAGACAACAACGATAAACAAATTTAGACAAGGAGTGAATGATGAAAAAATATGCAGAAGCAAAAATTAGTCGTAGACAGTTTTTGAGTAGCGGTGCGGCTCTTGGTGCTACGGCAGTGGCAGCGGTGGCAATTCCGAATGTAGCGTTAGCCGCAGAAGAAGTTCCTGTCGTTGAAAATAACAAAGAAGAAGGTTATCAACTCACACAACATGTCGCTGATTATTATAAATCAGCCGCACTCTAGGAGGATTGCAAGGATGAAACTTACAAAAAAATCCAATCGCGTTGTCGAACATTCGTCTAATCAAGTCATTAACAGTTCATTAATTGATAAGGCAGGTTCAGCACAAAAGGCGGCTGGCGAAGCGATGACTCGTCGTCAATTCTTGCGTAGCTCTAGCTTAATGGCTGGTGGTGCTGCTTTAGCAACTACTTTTACCCCAGGCATGATGAAAAAAGCAGAAGCCGCTGGTGGTTCGACGGGAGATATAAAGCGTGTAAAAACGGTTTGTACTCACTGTTCAGTTGGTTGTGGTGTTATTGCAGAAGTACAAAATGGTGTTTGGACAGGTCAAGAGCCTGCACTAGATCATCCCTTCAATAAGGGCGCTCATTGTGCTAAAGGTGCAGCAATACGTGAGCATGGTCACGGCGAACGTCGTCTTAAATATCCAACTAAATTAGTTGATGGTAAATGGAAGAAGATTTCATGGGATCAAGCGATCAATGAAATTGGCGACAAGATGATGGAGATTCGTAAAGAATCTGGTCCAGATTCGGTTTACTTGTTAGGTTCTGCAAAGCACAACAACGAGCAAGCTTACCTTTTCAGAAAGATGGCAGGCATGTGGGGTACTAACAACGTAGACCATCAGGCTCGTATTTGTCACTCAACCACAGTTGCTGGTGTTGCGAATACTTGGGGCTATGGCGCAATGACCAACTCCTACAATGATATTCACAATTCAAAGTCTATCTTGTTGATTGGTTCTAATCCTGCTGAAGCACATCCAGTATCTTTGCTTCATATCATGAAAGCTAAAGAAGAGAACAATGCACCGATCGTGGTGATTGATCCTCGTTTTACTCGTACAGCAGCACATGCGAATCATTTCTTACAAATTCGTCCAGGTACAGACGTTCCAATCATTTGGGGTATGTTGTACCACATCTTTAAGAATGGATGGGAAGACAAAGGATTCATCCGTCAGCGTGTTTACGGTATGGAAGAAGTTATGCAAGAAGTTGCAAAATGGGATCCTGCTGAAGTTGAGCGTGTTACAGGTGTACCTGAGCACAAAGTTAAAGCTGCAGCGAAAGCAATGGCTGATAACCGCCCTGGAACCTTTATTTGGTGTATGGGTGGAACGCAACATACTGTGGGTAATAATAATACTCGCGCTTATTGTACTTTCCAACTTGCACTCGGCAATATGGGTGTTTCAGGTGGTGGAGCTAACATATTCCGCGGACATGATAATGTTCAGGGTGCAACTGACTTAGGTGTATTAGCTAATACACTTCCAGGTTATTACGGTCTTTCTGCAGGCTCATGGAAACATTGGTCTAAAGTTTGGGACTTAGATTACGATTGGGTCAAAGGCCAATTCGATGGTGGCAGTTACGAGAAGAAAGGCGAGAAAGATCTTCACGTAATGAACACAAAAGGTATTCCAGTATCTCGTTGGATTGATGGTGTTCTTGAAGAAAAAGATAATATTGCTCAAAAAGACAATGTTAAAGCTATGTTCTTCTGGGGACATGCTCCTAATTCACAGACTCGTGGTACTGAGCAAAAGAAAGCGATGGAAAAATTGGAAATGATGGTTGTGGTTGATCCATATCCAACAGTTTCAGCCGTTATGCATGATCGTAAAGATGGTGTGTATCTATTGCCAGCAGCAACTCAATTAGAAACTTACGGTTCGGTAACAGCATCAAATCGTTCATTCCAGTGGCGCGATAAGGTAATGGATCCATTATTCGAATCGCTTCCTGATCATACGATTATGTATAAGTTAGCGAAGAAAGTTGGTATCGCTGAACAGATGTTTAAGAACATCAAAGTTGAAAATGATGAGCCTCTTATCGAAGATGTTTTACGTGAGATTAATAGAGGTATGTGGACGATCGGTTACACAGGTCAAAGTCCAGAGCGCTTGAAACTTCAGCAAGAAAACTGGGGTGACTTTGACTTCACTAGCTTGAAAGCCGAAGGTGGAAAGTGTGATGGTGAATTCTACGGATTACCATGGCCTTGTTGGGGTACTCCAGAGATGAAACATCCTGGTACACCTAATCTATATGATGG
>JBALXO010000048.1:0-11151 GCA_036960615.1 Cocleimonas sp.
ATGGTAATCGAAGTTATAAAAAAACTTGGAAAATAGAACTCCTCGCTAAAACCACAGGGGAATTTACTATCCCAGAAATTCAAGTTGGTAATGAAAAAACGCAAGCTATAGCAGTCGATATAATACAGCTACCACCAGAGGTTAAAGCTGAAACTAATAAGCATATTTTTATCGAAGCGAAGGTTGATATTCCTAATGATGAAATTTATGTTCAACAACAAATTCCCTACACTGTTAAGTTTTTCTACGATGCAGCGATGCAAACTGGGGAAGTTATTCTACCAACTATAGAAAATGCCAATATTCGTATTGTAGGTCGTGAGAAGAAATACCAAGTAGTGAGAGCAGGTATTAAATATGTGGTAGTGGATAGACGTTACGTCATCTCCCCTGAAAAAAGTGGCAAGTTAGTCATTCCCCCAACCATAGTGCAGGGAAGAATAGCACTAACGGGTGGTGATTCACCGCAACTCCGTAAGCGTATTAATGAAGTTGATATGCTTAATGAGTTGTTTTTTGATCTGAAAAATGGCTCAACATTTAACAATCCATTCGATCCTTTTTTCTCGCGTCGATCTATTGGCCCAACGCGCCCATATAGGGTCGGTAGCGAATCGATAGTGGTCAATGTATTGCCAGTGCCTGAAACCTTTACAGGCTCTGCTTGGTTGCCAGCTGAAGAAATTAAAATGCAAGATAGCTGGACAACCAATCCACCAAGTTTAACCATCGGTGAGCCAGTAACGCGAAACATCGTTATGCAAGTAAAGGGCTTAGCCAGTTCCCAAATACCTGAGATTGAGATTCCCAAGCCAGCAGGAATGAAGGTTTATCCTGAGCAAACAAAAAGTGAAACGCCTAACGATGGTAATACGATTTACGGTATTCAACGTGTCGATATCACTTATATTCCTAACAAGCTTGGCTCTGTCATCATTCCTGAAATTAATGTGAATTGGTGGGATGTAAACAATAAAAAACAGCAAACCTATACACTGCCCGAGTGGAATTTAAATGTTGTAGCAGGTGCAGGTGCAACGAAACTAGATGAAGCAATTGCAGAACCTGAAATAATGGATGATGTGAACCCTGAAGCGGAATCAGTAACAGTAGACCATTTGACCTTGCTTCCTAGTTACTGGAAATGGGAAGCAGTAGTTGGTGTGCTTTTATTAATTGCTTCTTGGATTTGGTCTTTCATATACTTTTTTAAACGTTTCAAAAGTTCTCCTAAGCGTCGCTTGAAAAAGAAAAAACGTAAAGAAATTATTGATGGCCGAGTCTTACATGCTTCATTGCTTAATGCCTGCCAGGCAAATGACAATACCCTCGCTGCAGATTTATTAATTCAACATGCAAATATTATATTTGAAGATGCAGTACTGCAAAATTTGGGTGCTGTAGCGAAAGTGCTAAACCATGGTGCTGACACAGTAAAACAACTAGAAGCGAGTTTATATTCTGGTTCTGCGCACAATTGGCAAGGCGCTGACTTACATCAATTAGTTAGACAAGGCTTGCAGGCTAAAGAGAATAAACTAATCATTCAAAAAATAGAATTAGCACCCCTTTATCCTAATTAAAGTACCCGCGTTTGAAAACAGCTAATAAATAGGGGGGTGTCTTTTTAAACTTAATTAATCGTCTGTTTTGGCAAGTAATGCCCAGGTTCGTAGTCTACAAACATATCATCCACCATCGGATGCTCAACTTCCATATCTGTTGAATCTACATAAATATTCTGCTCCGAGACATAGGCCATCGAGCCTTCTTCATCAACTAACACATGATACCAAGGCGCTTCTTTAGAAGGTTGATTGGTTGTGTATTCGTCATACCAATCATCAGTGCCTTGAAAATCAGCATCAACATCAACAATCACACCACGAAAATTTTGTTCTTTATGAACGATTACATCGCCAAGATTAAACCCTGCAAATAATATACTCATGTTATGCGCCCTGTTTGATGTGTCATCAATGTATTTTTAGTATAGATTCTGTAATTTTCAATACTGTATAGATACTAAAATGAGGATGAATCTTTTAGTTTCAAGTAAAGTATCCATACCTAAATAGATATTCCCTTTAAGTGAGAGGCCCCGTGTAACTCTCTCTTTCATATTTTACCGCATCTAATCGGCGCTTATACAATTCTTCTGATATTTTTTCATTCTCAAAACCATCTTTGATGATTGCCTGAACATCAACAGCTGCAGCTTTATCACGAACTAGTTCAAAAAATGGTGCTTGGCGATAATCGTAATCCTCATAACCCGGACGGCCATGGCTATCTGCTATGCAGGCCGTAATGAATTGTTTGAAACGTTCGGGTTTGCGGAAGGCATCCGTACTGTTCAATACCTTCAATAATGTTGTTGGTTTAACTTCAAACGCTCTGTGGACATGAGTGTGATAACGAGAGGTGATTTCAGCAAGTTCGCGATATTGATTCGGAACTTTATAGCGTTCGCACAGTTCTTTAACCAAGTTAACACCACGTTCTTCGTGGTCATAATGATGAGGTAAAATATCTTTTGGCGTGGTGCCTTTACCCAAGTCATGCGTCAGAGCGGCGAAGCGTATTAATGGATCATCACTAAGCAAACAGGCTTGCTGTAGAACTAACATGGTATGCACACCCGTATCTATTTCTGGATGATGTTCGACCGGTTGGGGCATACCAAATAAACGATCAATCTCTGGAAATAAAACCACCAAAGCGCCGCATTCTCTTAATACTTCGATAAAAACATCAGGTGCTTTTTCAGTTAACGCGCGTGAGGTTTCTTGCCAAACACGTTCGGCAACCAATGCATCTATCTCACCTGCTTTCACCATGTCTCGCATCAGTGCCATGGTTTGATCTGCTACAGTAAAACCTAAATGAGCAAAGCGGGCCGCAAAACGAGCAATGCGTAATACCCTCACAGGATCTTCAGCAAAGGCTGGTGAAACATGACGTAATACACGGTCTTTAATATCTTGCCGCCCGTTAACGTAATCAATGACATTGCCATCTTGATCTTCAGCTAATGCATTGATGGTTAAATCACGACGTTGAATATCTTCTTCGAGCGTGACATTTGGATCAGCATGAAATTGAAAGCCATGATAACCAGCAGCAGTTTTTCGTTCAGTGCGAGCTAGAGCATATTCCTCATGGGTCTTCGGATGTAAAAACACAGGAAAATCTTTGCCGACTGCCGTGTATTTTAATTCAAGCATGTCATCTGGAGTTGCACCGGTAACGACCCAATCATTATCTTTGATAGGTAATCCCAAAATTTTATCTCTAACAGCGCCGCCAACTAAATAGGTTTTCATGGCTTCATTATACTAAAAATAAACGCTTATACCTGCTTATAATTTGCATACTTGGTTTTCAATTAAGTGCTGGAATCAGTTTAAGAATACGGTAAGCTTACGCGACAAATTTTAAAATTTTTGAGAGCCACTAAATGAAGTTACCTGAAAATATCGCCACTCAAGTTCAACAAGCTTTAAAAGAAGATATCGGTACAGGTGATGTCACTGCTGACTTGATCCCAAAAGAGAACACTTCAACAGCTACAGTAGTATGTCGTGACGATGCGATTTTAGTCGGTGTTGCTTGGTTTAATGAAGTGTTTAAGCAGATTGATGATAGCGTCGAAATCAAATGGAATTTCAAAGATGGCGACAGTGTTTCAGCGAATGATATTCTTTGTACGCTCTCTGGTAACTCACGCTCAATATTAAGTGGTGAACGCGCAGCACTTAACTTTACCCAAACCCTTTCTGCTACCGCGACGCAAACAAAGCATTACGTGAAATTGATCGAGCACACCAATACCAAGATACTCGATACACGCAAGACTATTCCTAATATGCGTGACGCACAGAAGTATGCTGTGCTTTGTGGCGGCGGCAAAAACCATAGAATTGGTTTGTACGATATGATTTTGATCAAAGAAAATCACATTATGGCAGCAGGCTCGATTACTGCGGCGGTTACTCAAGCTAAACAACTGCACCCATCTATTCGAATAGAAGTAGAAACCGAAACACTGGAAGAATTTAGAGAGGCAAGTAAAGCAGGTGCTGATGTCATCATGCTGGATGACTTTGATCTTAAAACCATGCACGCTGTAGTTGTTGAGAATAATGGAAATATAGATTTAGAAGCATCTGGCGGTATTAATCTAGACACTATTTTGCCAATAGCTGAAACAGGCGTGGATTTTATTTCGATTGGACAGATCACTAAGGATGTAATTGCAATTGATTTATCGATGCGTTTTGATGAATAGCTGTTGGCTTTGTTAACGAACCCTAATTAAAAAAGAATCATAAAAGTATGGGGGTGTTTATATATTTGATTAAAAAGACACCCTCCTTAATTTTTTGCTATATTCCAGCAAACAACACTTCTACAAGAGACCCACTGGCTCCTGCTTATAAAACAGCACCAACTGCTCATAAACCTCAGGGCAATTCTGTTTAAGAATATCTGGTGCCGTAAAGAAGGTTTCACTAGTGACTGCAAAGAATTCTGCAGGATTGGTCGCCGCATATTGATTGATCGCAGTGGATTCGTGATTTTTAATCTTACTCACTAAAACATCATAGGCCTGACTCAGCGATTTAGTCCAAACACTTCTGTGCATATTGGGATGCAATGGCGGCATTCCATTCGCTCGCCCATTAAGCATATCCAGTTTATGTGAGAATTCGTGAATCGTGACATTATGACCAGCGCGCGGTGCAAAACTATCTCTCTCGACATCTGTCCAAGAAAGTATTACAGGGCCATGTGACCAAGCTTCACCCGAAGCTGCAATCGTGTCGTCGTGTACTAAACCAAAATTATCAGTGGTATTTCGAAAGATTACAAAAGTATCCGGATAAATCACAACTTCAATCCAACCATCGTAATAACTCATATCCAAATGCAATATAGGCAGGCAAGCTTGGATAGCAATGATCATTTTTTTCTCTTCGTCCAACTCGAAATCTTTTACCCCAGTAAAGGTTTTTTCATACAAAAAGAGTGTAGTGAGTTTCTTTAGTTTATATAGATCTTTATGTTCTAAGTTTCGACAAAGTGGCAATGAATTAGCGAGCTTTCCCCATATGATTGGAGAAATAGGATTATTTCGTAATATAAAATACGTTTTTATTTTTGTAATGAGTTTGAACATTATTATCTCTGGCACAGCCATTTCTTTTAGAGTCTTGTTCTAACAAACTTTGGGTATGAATATTGAGATTCAATGTTTCAGAGTGAATTAAGGAAAGAGTTGTAGGTGATATAAGAAAAGACACTCCCCACCTTTTTAGCTGTTTTAGATTCTATTCTGCCTGATAATTTATCGACAAGAGTTATCAACCAACTGCTGGACACGGCTGGTGCGATTACTATTCGCACGCTGAGAAATTACTAAAGTATCACGCCAAACTAAACAAGAAAGATCTATTTTGCCCCATACTTTATATAAAAAACCAAGATTGATTTGTTGGCTAATCGTTCCTGCAACACTTTTATTTTGTTGGTAAATTTTAATCGCTTGTTTGTGTTGTTCTTCAGCTTTTACAAAGTCTCCTTGTTTACGGTTTGCTATAGCTTGCTTGCCTAATTCATCGGCAACACTATTATCTTGAGCACCATTAGGATCAATTCCTTTAGCTCTAGAAAAATAAGCTTGTGCCTTTTCACTATTACCGTTTTCTTCAGCCAATTCACCTAGGCTTTGATAGATTGCGGGCTTGCTCTCATCATAATTATTATTGGTATTTAGTTCCAATGCTATTTGGTATTGATCTTGCGCTTTAATGTTTAACTGCATTGCCTGATACAAGCCACCTAAAGCAGCATGAGTATCTGCCATTTTTTTAAATTCATTTAGCTCAGTGAAATTAGTTAATGCCGTTTTATAAAAATTTTCTGCTTTTTCAAAACGCTCTGAACCTTTGTAAAGGTTAGCTAAATTGAAACTCGTATTTGCGATACCCGCGTCGTCTTCAATTTTCTTGTAGATGCTCAGCGATTCATTAAAAGCATCTTCCGCTTCGACCAGTTTACCTTTGGATATATTTAAGGCGCCAAAGTTTGCCAACGTTAATGCTTGATTCGCAGTGCTTTGATTAGCGAAAGATTGAACACGTTTATAGGCCCTTTCTGCCAAATCGAATTGCTTTAGTTGCCGGTAAACATGACCTTGACGAGAATAAGCATTCACATTATCAGGATCAATATCACTCGCTTTTTTATAGGCTTGTAATGCTTGGCGTGATGAACTTAAGTTTTGAACATTACCGATATTAATCCATGTTTGAGAGGATTCCTGTAAATCTGATTGGCTACTAGCCAGTGTGATAAGTGATTTTTTTGCGGCATTGATATTACTATTTTGTAACTCAAATAAAGCCTTTGATGCCTGAGGATTAGTTGAAACATTCAATACTTCTAAAGTTTTTTCTAAGGCGTTATTTTGTTCATCTCTATCTTCATCAGTACCATTAAAATATCGGGATACTAATTCTTGAGACAATGATTGAGCATTGAAAACGATTTCTATCGGCGCTGTGACTCTAGTTTTATTAACTTCTGGTTGAATGTTTTGCTGCGGATCAGGCTCGGGATATAGCACTAAAAAAGCTATACCAATCGAGATAAGAAGTAGCGGCACGAACCAATTAAACCAATTTGATTTCTTTTTAGATTTTATCTTTTTATTGGGTTCACGAAACTTTACCGTGATTTCGGGCTCAACAAAAGATGGCTTCGAATCAATTTCGGGCTCTACTCTACTAGCCACTTGAGGCTCTTTAGTACTTTTTTTAAACATTGAGATTTACTTAAACTGAGTCCTAGAGTTCTTCTGGCTTTTTGATGCTAATAGTACGCTTTTTATTGTAACTGATTTTTACTTTTGGGCCAGTATCAGCCGATCTTTCTTTTACTTCAGCAGCCAAACTTTTACCTTCTCTTCCTTTGGGCAAGTCAGTACCTACACGGCTCACACCGACTTTTCTGGTGTTGTTACTCTTACGGTGAGTACCGCCGTTCAAACGTCCAAATGGCCCTTTATGCTGTCTACGTTGGGTGCCATCACCTTCTTGCGTTTGACCGTTATTATTTTTTGCACGGCCTCCTGCTTTGGTATTACGCCTAGGATTCTTAGTTTTATCATTTTTATTTGCTTGACTGTTTCTGTTGTTAGGACTCTTTTTGTTTTCTGAACCGCTATTTGCTTGTCGAGAGCTATGATCCTGTCTAGCGCCATTTGCTCGCCCGCTGTTAGTTCGTGCACCACGTTTCTTTTGATTGGTATTGTTTGGCTTTCTACCTTTACTATTCGCATTATTAGGGCGGCTATTGGATCTTCCTTTACTAAGATTTACAAAGGGTTTTAATGGTTCTAAGCCGGGAATAGTAGTTTGGTCCAGTTTTTCACCCAGAGCTTTCTCCAGAGATTTAAGCTCATTAAAGTTATGCCCATCTAAGATTAACAAAGTCGGATTTTCACGGTCTTGCTGATGTCTATTGAGTCTCTCTAAATAATGATCGGTATTGTGTGGCAAGTCGAAATTGATAATATTAGAATCTAATTTCGCCATCAATTCATTATCAATATCTGCTTTAGACTGATCGCTGTAGATAAGGATATCGCAGTCACTTAACTCGTCTTTATCAATTTCACCTATCAACTCAGCGGCATGGCCGTGATTTGATAAGTTTTCTTGCAGTGTTTTTGCTGCTTTATTGGTGGAGGTATAAATTATTGTAGATTCACCTGCAAACTCATCCATCAGATGATCCATCATTGCAATTTTGTGGGTGTAGTCGTCCGCAACATGGACTTTTTGAGACATTAGGTCTTCGCTATTTATCATTTTATTTTGTTCTTTATTGTTATTATTGTCGTCATCATGGCTATCGTTAACATGCTGACTTGGTGTATTGGTTTGAGAGTCGCTCTGAATGTTATTTTGCGTATTATATTCCTGTTGAGGCGCTTCGTTTTCTAGCTCCTCAGTTCCTTCTTGATCATCTATTAATGTTATCTGTTCCGCATCAGGGAAGAGTGATTCAGCATAAGGCCTGATTTCATCATCTTCGGCTACAAATGTAATGGCTGAACATTCTGAACCTGCTTGTTTTAAGATACTTTCAACCAACCCTTGTAGATTCTTGCGATAGATACTCGATAAATCATCGACGATTAGCATTTCTAATTGTGAAAAATCAGCCTTGCCATTATTCATAAGATCATTCAGACGGCCAGGAGTGGCAATCATAATATCTAATGGACGGCGCATTAATCTCATCTGTGTTTGATAAGGCCTACCACTTACAATAAACCCAAAACGCATGGTTAAATCAGTGCTTAAGCGTTTAATCGTATAATTAATTTGGCTAACACGATCTCTGCGTGACGTGAGAATCAATATTCGAGCACCACGTTTTTCTGGCGCAGGATTCTCTAAAATATAATTCATTGCAGGTATCAAAAATGCACCTGTTTTACCCGATGCAGACTGACTCCAAATGAGCGCACTTTTACGCGCAGCTACTAATGGAATCAATTGCGCCTGCAAATCTGTAGGCGACGCATAACCTGCAGCCTCAATGGACCGAATAAAATCTTTATTTAAATTAAAGTCTGAAAATGACAAAGTTTTTTCCCACCGCTTTTTTAACGGTTATTACGCACTAGAATAGTTCACGTACATAAATATAGTTGTTTCAATAAAATTGAATAATTAATTTTTAAGATAATTTGGAATTTTATAAATAGCCTAATATTTCGTTTTGATTTGAAATAAATATTGGCCGACTGACAATTCATATGGCTCGCATAGTGTCGGCTTTAGTTACTTAGCTTAGTAAAGGATACCAAGTCCCCGTTTCTGTAATAAACAGTATTATAAAATATTACGTTGAAACTTTTATCGGGTATCTCACATCTCTTAAAAGATGAAGCATAGACAGTGTTTACTGGTCTGAAACGAGAAATTGCACTGCGCTTGAGTTGGAATTTATAACATCTACTAATGGGAGTCAAGTTATAGGGCACGAGAGGCAGTGCTTAAAGCCTTATTAATACAGCTTTTAGATACCGCAGGAAACTAAGCGAGCAGCACTAAACCGGCAATAGAGAACGCCAACCCTTTTCTTCATCCCTTAACGTCAAAATTTCAACACCATCACTGGTACAATAAAGGGTGTGTTCCCATTGTGCTGAGTATTTATGATCCTTAGTAATAACCGTCCATTTATCTGGTAGCGTTTTAATATGACGCTTACCTTGATTGATCATCGGCTCAATCGTAAAGGTCATGCCTTCTTCAATCGTAACTCCAGTATCTGGTTTGCCGTAATGCAGAACTTGTGGCTCTTCATGGAAATTTTCACCAATGCCGTGACCACAATACTCTCGGACTACTGAATAATGCGCTGCTTCTGAAAATGTTTGAATCGCATGTCCGATATCGCCGAGTTTTACCCCAGGTTTAACCATGTCTATACCGATATACATGGCTTTTTGTGCAATATCACAAAGGCGCTGCGTTGCTGGGTTTGGTTTACCAATAGTGAACATCTTGCTGGTATCACCATGAAAACCATCTTTAATCACGGTAATATCGATATTAATAATATCGCCTTTCTTTAATGTCTTATCAGCAGGAATACCATGGCAAACAACATGATTAACAGAGGTACAAATAGATTTAGGAAAACCATGGTAATTTAAAGGTGCTGGAATCGCATTTTGTGTATTAACAATATATTCATGGCAAATTGTATCTAGTTCGTCGGTAGTTATACCTGCAACAACATGGGGTCCGATCATATTTAATACATCGGCTGCAAGTCCTCCTGCAATACGCATTTTTTCGATTTGTTTAGGAGTTTTTATGTTGATGGCCATGTTGCTACTTCGTGTTTAAGTCTGATTATTGATAAAGGATTATGACGTGTTTCGATTCATAAGCGAAACAGTTTGTTACATCAATCTGTTTATGGTATAAAGTGCGCCGCGTTGAATTCGCTAGGCTTCTAAAAGTCTACCAGATTTAACGTAAACTTAAGGAGTATTTAGTCAATTTGACTGTTACTTCAAATTCACACACATATCACCAAGGTATTGCAGGGTGCTTGTGGTCTTTATACTTAATTAACCTTAATTAAGATGACGGCTTATAGGTTGTATTACTGGATATGTGGAGGCCTAACCCATGAGGATATATCTATGGCTAAAGTAAGCATGCGCCAAATGCTGGAAGCAGGTGTTCATTTCGGACATCAAACCCGTTATTGGAACCCAAAAATGGCACCTTATATTTTTGGTGACCGTAATAAAATTCACATCATTAACCTTGAACAAACTCTACCGATGTTTAACGACGCGTTAAATTTTGTTGGTAAAATTGCTGCAAAAGGTGGCAAGGTAATGTTCGTAGGCACTAAACGTGCTGCACAAATTGCAATTCGTGACGAGGCAACTCGGTGTAAAATGCCTTTTGTTGATCAACGTTGGTTAGGCGGAATGCTAACTAACTACAAAACGATCAAACAGTCTGTTCGTCGTATGGCAGAAATCGAAAAGATGGAAGCAGACGGAACAATCAATCGTGGTGGCAAGAAAGAAGCATTAATGCTCTCACGCGAGTTCATTAAGTTGAACAAAGCGCTTGGCGGTATTAAAGACATGCGTTCACTTCCTGATGCACTTTTCATTATCGATGTTGGACACGAAAGTATTGCTGTTAAAGAAGCAAAGACTCTAGGTATTCCAGTTATCGGTGTTGTTGATACAAATAACAGCGCTGACAATATTGATTACATTATTCCTGGTAATGATGATGCTATTCGCGCAATTCAACTTTATACATCTGCAATTGCAGACTCTGTTGTTGAAGGTCATTTAGCTGCTGCAACTAATGCTGAAGAAATGGCTGCTGCGGCACCTGCTCCTAAAGCAGCTGCACCTAAAGCAACTGAAAAGCCAGAAGCAAAAGTGACTAAGAAAGAAGCTGTGCCTGCTAAAGCGCCGGTTCCTGCTGCTAAAGAAGAAGTAGCTCCTGCAAAGGAAGAAGCTGCTCCAGCAAAAGCTGCACCAAAGAAGGCTGCTGATGACGCTGACGACCTAAAGAAAATCGAAGG
>JBALXO010000048.1:11251-12668 GCA_036960615.1 Cocleimonas sp.
AAGCTGCACCAAAGAAGGCTGCTGATGACGCTGACGACCTAAAGAAAATCGAAGGTATTGGCCCAAAGATCGCTGAAGTACTTGCTGAAGCAGGAGTTTCAACTTTTGCTGCACTAGCAAAAATGGACCGTGATGCGATTAAAACTATCTTAGAAACTGTTTCTACTTTGAAATCTAAAGAGCCAAAAACATGGCCTCAACAAGCAGCACTAGCTGCTGATGGCAAATGGGATGAGCTTAAGGTTTTACAAGATGAATTAATGGGTGGCGTTTAGCCCCTTATTAAATAGGTGCTGGTTTTTACTTAGCACCTAAAAACAATTTGTTTAAATTTCAAAAATGCCTTTTAAAAGGCATTTTTGCTAAATTATTTTGAGGAATTAGACATGGCTATTACAGCTACAATGGTTAAAGAGCTCCGCGAGCGCACTGGCGCAGGCATGATGGAGTGTAAAAAAATGCTTACCGAAACTAACGGTGACATGGAAGCAGCAATCGACACTATGCGTAAATCTGGTGCTGCTAAAGCAGATAAAAAAGCAGGTCGTGTAGCAGCAGAAGGTAAAATTGTTATTACTGTTTCTGACGATGGCAAAGAAGCATCAATCATCGAAGTAAACTGTGAAACTGATTTCGTTGCTAAAGATGAAAACTTTGTTAATTTTGTTTCAGCTGCAGGTGCTCGCGTATTAGCAGATAAACCAGCAGATATTGCTGCACTATCTGCATTACCTTTAGATTCAGGTGAGACAATTGAAGAAACTCGTGCAAACCTAGTTGCCAAAATTGGCGAGAATATGCAAATACGCCGTTTTGAAGTACTTTCATCGGACGGACTAGTTTGTGCTTATAGCCACGGCGTTCGTATCGGTGTTGCAGTAGCAATGACTGGCGGAGATGCAGCATTAGGTAAAGACATTGCAATGCATATCGCAGCAAGTCGTCCTACCTGTATTTCTGAAGATCAAGTTCCTGCTGAGTTACTCGCAAAGGAAAAAGAAATTCTTATTGCACAGGCTCAAGACAGTGGCAAGCCAATGGAAATCATTGAAAAGATGGTTGAAGGCCGTATGCGTAAATACTTATCTGAAATCACTTTAGTTGGTCAGCCGTTTGTTAAAGACCCTGATCAAACAGTCGCACAGTTGTTAAAAGCTGCTGGCGCTGAAGTCACTGCTTTTACTCGCTATGAAGTAGGCGAAGGCATTGAGAAGAAAGTAGAAGACTTTGCCGCTGAAGTAATGGCACAAGTTAAAGGTAGCTAAAATATTGATTTGATATTTTAAATACTTTTAAAAAAAGGAGCGATTATCGCTCCTTTTTTTTGCCTGTGATTTTTTATATACCTTAAAATAACCAAAGTTTAGTTAATAGATTAATTTCGAATAAGACATAAGACATAAGACATAAGACATAA
>JBALXO010000048.1:12768-25907 GCA_036960615.1 Cocleimonas sp.
ATAAGACATAAGACATAAGACATAAGACATAAACAATATATTGAAAACAGCTAAAAAGGTGAGGGGTGTCTTTCCTGTTTAATTATATGCCTTTAATCCAATATCAATTCAGATATACCGACATGAATAATAAAAAAGACACCCCCTACCTTTTTGGCTGTTTCTCCACTACTATTCTCATGTAATTGAGCAAGTTATGCATAAATCCATCATGGTAACTAGTTACAATATTGTGTAGTCTATGCAAAATTAAATCGGAATTTATAAATGAGCCAACAATATAAGCGAATCTTACTAAAGCTCAGCGGCGAAGCGCTGATGGGACAGCATGATTTTGGTTATGATGCAGAAATCCTAGCTCAGACAGCTTCAGAAGTAGCCAAACAACAACAAGCAGGAACTCAGGTGGCATTGGTCATCGGTGGCGGGAATATCTTCAGAGGGGCTGGATTAGCACAGGCTGGAATTGATCGTGTTAGTGGCGACCAAATGGGGATGCTAGCAACAGTTATGAACGCTTTGGCAGTTCAGGATGCTATTGGCAAATTAGGCGTGAAATGTCATGTGATGTCGGCGTTAAAGATTGACCAAGTTGGTGAAGAATTTTCAGCGCACAAAGCACGTGAATATCTAGCACAAGGTGATGTGGTTATTTTTGCTGCAGGAACAGGTAGTCCTTTTTTCACGACTGATACCGCTGCAAGCCTAAGAGCAATTGAAATTCAGGCCGATTTACTTCTTAAAGCGACTAAAGTTGATGGTATTTACGATTCTGACCCAATGAAAAATTCTGATGCTAAACGTTATGATACATTAAGCTTCGATGAAGCAGTCAAGAAAGAATTGGGCGTAATGGACTTAACTGCAATGGTATTATGTCGAGAAAACAAAATGCCTTTATGTGTATTCAATATGTTTGAAGAAGGCGCATTGGAGAAAATCATCAATGGTGATAAACAAACAGGCACTTTGATTGAAATATAATAAAAAATTGCACAGAAAAGTCCCAATTAATAGGTACTCTATTGTTAATAGAGTGTTCTTAGTTAGAATAGAACGCAAAAAGCTTAAATAGATTAGAACGTAGATAGGAATTTTAAAATGGTTAACGACATTATTAAAGACGCTGAAGTCAGAATGAAAAAAAGCATCGACTCATTACGCCAAGAACTCGCTAAAGTGCGAACTGGCCGTGCTCACCCAAGCTTGTTAGAACACATTATGGTTGACTATTATGGAAGCGCTACCCCGTTAAGCCAAGTTGCTAGTATTGGTGTTGAGGATGCTAGAACACTTACTGTAACTCCTTGGGAAAGACCAATGGTGCAAGCAGTTGAAAAAGCCATCATGAATTCTGATCTAGGTTTAAATCCTAATTCAGCAGGCACAGTAATTCGAATTCCAATGCCACAATTAACTGAAGAACGTCGCCGTGACCTAGTTAAAGTAGTAAAGAATGAAGGCGAAAATGGTAAAATCGCAGTACGTAATATCCGTCGTGATGCTAATTCTGATTTCAAAATACTAGAAAAAGAAAAAGAAATTTCTGAAGATGTGCAACGTAGCGCAGAAGATGATGTTCAAGCACTAACAGATACCTATGTTAAAGAAATTGACGCTGTGGTTGCCGTTAAAGAAACAGACTTGATGAAAGTTTAGAGCCTCGGCTTTACTTAATTTATGAGCCAATCACTTAAAATACCCAAGCATATTGCCATTGTAATGGATGGTAATGGTCGTTGGGCAAAAGCGAAGAATCGACCGCGTTTTATGGGGCATAAAAAAGGCGTTGATGCGGTCCGTGATATTGTAAAAGAATGCTCAAAGCTTAAAGTTGAATGCTTAAGCTTATTTGCTTTTAGTAGTGAAAATTGGAAACGCCCTGAAGAAGAAATTTCACATTTGATGGGCTTGTTTATGATGGCCCTCGACCGTGAAGCAAAATCATTAGCCAAAAATAATGTAAAACTAAAAATTGTTGGTGATCTCTCTGCATTTTCAGAAAAACTACAAGAAAAAATTAAGCATGTTGAAGAGTTGACTGCAAATAGTACCGGGTTAAATCTCATAGTTGCCGCAAATTATGGTGGCCGATGGGACATCACCGAAGCAACCAAAAAAATGGGGAAACTGATTGAGTCAGGAGAAAAATTAGCCGACTCAATTACTGAAGATGATATCATCCAAAATCTAACAACTGAAAATTTTCCTGACCCTGACTTATTTATCAGAACAGGGGGCGAAAAACGCATCAGTAATTTTTTGATTTGGCAAATGGCCTATGCAGAATTATATTTTACTGATTTGCTATGGCCTGATTTTAATGCCGAACACTTAAACACTGCAATTCAAGATTACTCATCTAGGCAACGCCGCTTTGGTAAAACAAGTGAACAAATAATTGCAGATGAGGAAAATAGTAATGACTGAAAGTCTAAAATTAAGAATAATCACAGCTGTATTTTTGATAGTTGCCGCTTTAATTTTCATTTTAGCATTTCCAACCCCATGGTTTGCAGTAACTGCACTTATCTTGGTAGTCAGTATAGGTGGTGTGGAATGGGCAAACCTTGTTAACATCAAAAATGTGCGACAAGGACTTTATGTCGCGTGGATGTTATTACTCGCTTATTTTGCTTATAAATCGACAACGCTTAGTTGGTTCTTTGTCACTTTAGGTTTTTTTTGGTGGTTCATCAATTTAGTCATGTTGATTAGATACAAACAAGGCACCCCTTTCTATAAAGATAACCCACTGATGCTTAGATTAGCAGGGTTTTTTGTGATTCTTTCTGCATGGAGCGCGGCAGTAATCCTACATGCACACAGTCCTTATCTAGTATTGTTCTTAGTACTACTCGTTGCTGCTGCGGATAGTGGTGCTTATTTTGCTGGTAAAGCATTTGGTAAGAACAAACTAGTACCTCAAATAAGCCCAGGTAAAACTCGTGAGGGTTTAGTCGGCGGGTTTATTGCGGCGTTGATAGTTGCATTCATTGCCGCATCATTTTTCGATCTAGGTAAGGGTTTCTTTAGTAGCTTCATCTACTTATCTGCAATCACTGCTTTATTGTCTGTTGCCGGCGACCTTTTTGTCAGTTTGATGAAACGCGAAGCTGGAGCAAAGGATTCTGGTAACATTTTACCTGGTCATGGAGGAATCCTCGACCGTGTAGACGGTTTAATCGCAACATTACCGCTGTTTGCTCTAGGTATTAATTGGTCAGCTATCCAAATATGAATCATTTCAAGGGTATCTGTATACTCGGATCCACAGGTACTATTGGAATAAATACCCTCGATGTCATTTCTCGACATTCAAATGATTTCAAAATTATTGCGCTCACAGCAAACACCAACGTTGAAAAATTAAAAGAACAATGCCTTCTACATAATCCAATCTTTGCGGTCATGGTAGATGAAAACAAAGCTGAAATTTTACAGCAAGCATTAAGTAAAACTTCATCTGAAACAAAAGTAATCTCTGGTAAAAAATCCTTAGAGTTTGTCGCTTCTCTTGATACAGTAGATTATGTAATGGCAGCCATTGTTGGTGCAGCTGGTCTACTTCCTAATCTAGCAGCCGCTAAAGCAAGCAAAAGAGTCATGCTAGCCAATAAAGAATCATTAGTGATGTCCGGCAAATTGTTTATGGATGCAATTGTCGAAAATAATGCTGAATTGTTACCGATAGACAGTGAGCATAATGCTATTTTCCAAGCTATGCCGGCGCCTGTTAATGGAATTCAACAAAAACATGGCGTAACAAAAATTTTACTAACGGCATCTGGTGGTCCATTTCGTGAAAGACCCCTAGAAAGTCTCCATGATGTAACCCCAGAACAAGCCATCGCCCATCCAAACTGGGTAATGGGCCAAAAAATCTCTGTTGATTCAGCCACCATGATGAATAAAGGGTTAGAAGTTATCGAAGCCTGTTGGTTATTCGACGTATCTTCCGATCAGATTCAAGTCGTTATTCACCCTCAAAGTACCATTCATTCAATGGTTTCATATACCGATGGGTCAGTACTAGCACAATTGGGGAACCCTGACATGAGAACACCCATTGCATACGCTTTGGCTTATCCTGAACGTATGGATTCTGGCGTTGAGCAATTAGATATTTTTGATGTGGCACGATTAGACTTTGAAAAGCCAGATTTTCATCGATACCGTTGCTTGCAACTTGCACTTGATGCTCATCGTATAGGTGGTTATGCAAGTATTGCGCTAAATGCTGCAAATGAGATTGCGGTTGAGGCTTTTTTAAATAGACAGGTCAAATTTACGGATATACCTCTAATTATTGAAAAAGCTCTAGAGCAGGCCCCTTCAGGGACGCCCAATAAAATAGATGATATACTTGCTCAAGATTTAAGCAGTCGTGATTTTGCGCTTCAATGCATCAAAGTAAATTAAAAATATGGCTAAATTACCTTAATTGATTTTAGCCTAATTTATAGTCGCTTTATCGGAAACTATTCGCTGAAATCATAGACTAACTGTTACAAATACATATTAATAAAAAATTTATATAAAACTTATGACCATACTAATTTCTATCATTTCATTTCTTGTTGCAATTGCCATATTAGTAGGTATCCATGAATTTGGGCATTTTTGGGTTGCACGTAAACTAGGAATTAAAATAATTCGCTTTGCTATTGGTTTTGGTAAGCCAATTTGGACTTATAAATCCAAAGATAAAGACGCTACAGAATACGTGCTTGCAGCTATTCCTATGGGTGGTTATGTCAAAATGCTCGATGAGCGTGAGGGAAATGTCAAAGAAGAAGAAAAACATCGTGCATTCAATACTCAGCCTGTATGGAAACGATTTTTAGTTGTATTAGCAGGTCCAATGTTCAATTTTTTCTTTGCAATAGCTGCATTTGCAGCTATACAAATGATTGGCGTGGAGTCGGTCAAGCCTTATTTGGGAAATATCCAACAAGGATCTGTTGCAGAGCAAGCTGGCTTTAAGGATAGGGATTTAGTAACAGCCATCAATGATGTAGAAACTAATTCATTGCAACAAGTCCGTTTGACCTTACTAAATGAATATTTAAAGAACCCAAATCTTACAATAAATGTAACAACAGATTCTGGTTCACAAGTTTCAAGAAATTTAGATTTATCAGATACATTATTATTAGCTGATGAAAAAGATTACTTTAGCAAGACAGGAATGGGGTTTTGGCAACCACCGCATACCACATTCATTAATTCTGTTTTACCCGATAAGCCAGCTGACAAAGCTGGATTATTGGCGAATGATGAAGTAATTAGTGTAGACGGCAATACAGTAAGCTCTACTCAGTATTTTTCAGAATATATTAATGCAAGCGCAAATAAGTCGATCGATATTGTCGTAAAAAGAGGTGGATCAAACAAAACCTTAACAATGACACCTGAGTTGACTGAAATTGAAGGTCAACAACGAGTACTTATTGGGGTAGGCTTAGCAAGAAAATTTGACCAGAAGGCAGTAGAAGATTTATTCTTCACTCAAGAAGCCTCTTTCTTTCCAGCGCTAAAGACTGGAGTGAGCGAGACTTGGGATATGTCGATAATGACATTAAAAGTAATGGGGCGCTTGATTACAGGGGAAGCATCACTTAAAAATATCTCAGGCCCCATAACTATTGCTAATTATGCAGGAAAGAGCGCGTTAATTGGGTTTTCAGCCTTTCTCACACTATTAGCCATTGTAAGTTTAAGTCTCGGGGTACTAAATTTGCTACCAATACCTATGTTAGACGGAGGACATTTATTGTACTACGTTATCGAATTGGTCAAAGGAAGTCCTGTTTCAGAGAGGGTAGAAGCTGTTGGAATGCGCATAGGGATGAGTGCGGTAGGTCTTCTAATGGTTGTCGCTTTATATAATGATATAGGTAGGCTAATAAGTTAACACGTAGACCGTTGAATTAGGGCTTATAACAATAACAAGATTAGGGTAATAATATGAAAAAACAGATAATCCAGTCATCAATAGCAGGATGCATATTCGCACTAAGTCACGGTGCATGGGCTGACAGTTTTATTCTAACAGATGTTCAAGTAAGTGGTTTAGAACGAATAACTGCAGGTACTGTGTTAAGTAATGTTCCTGTAAGTGTTGGCGAAAAATTCGATGATAGTATGACCGCAAATCTGGTCAGGTCACTATACAAAACTGGTTTTTTTGAAGATGTAAACGTTTCACGTCGTGGAAATGTATTACTAGTCAAAGTTAAAGAACGTGCTGCCATTGGTAATATTACTGTAGAAGGCAATAAAGCTATAAAAACACCAGATTTGATGGAAGCCCTAAAGCGAGCTGGCGTAGCTAAAGGTCGCCCTCTTGATAAATCAGCTCTAAACAAAATTGAACGAGAAATTAAACAACAATACCTTTCAAATGGTAACTATTCAGTTGGTGTTTCAACTAAAACTGAACAACTAGCAAGAAACCGTGTTGCTTTAACAATAAATATTAGTGAGGGTGCTGTTGCTCGTATTAAACGAGTAAACATAAGTGGAAATAAAGCTTATCCAGAAGCAACCTTAAAAAAACTACTCGAGTCTAGCCCAAAGGGTAGATTTTCTTTCTTTGGCTCAAAAGATAAATATGCAAAGGAAAAGTTAGTAGGTGATATTGATAAATTAAGCTCTTTTTATCGTGACAGAGGTTATTTGAATTTTGAAGTGGTATCTACTCAAGTTTCATTATCTAAAGACAAAAATTCTGTTTTTGTCAATATCAATATCAATGAAGGTGACCAATACCGTGTAGGTAAAGTTAAAGTTAGTGGCAATAGCGGTTTATCAGAAAAAGAAATTGCTAAGTTAGTGACCTTAAAAGAAGGACAGATTTTTTCACAAACTCAATTGTCCACAATGCGCAATAATATTACATCGAGACTAGGAAAAGATGGTTTTTCTTATTCACGCATTGGTGTCTCACCGCAAATTGATAATGTAAACAAACGCGTAAACTTATTATTAAAAGCTGAAAAAGGCCAAAGAACATACGTAAGAAGAATCAATATTCGTGGTAACTTCCGTACTAAAGATGAAGTTTTCCGTCGTGAAATGCGCCAACTAGAGAGCTCTTTCTTATCTAAAGACAAAGTTGATCAATCTAAGAAACGTATTCAACGTTTGCCGTTTGTTGAAAGTGTGAAAATCAATACTTCACCTGTTGCTGGCCGCAGTGACCAAGTAGACCTTGATGTCATCGTTAGCGAGCAATCATCAAATCAATTTAATGCTGGTTTAGGCTATTCCCAAAGTAATGGCTTATTATTTAATGTAGGAGTAGCTCAAAACAACTTCCTAGGTACAGGTAAAAGTCTATCTGTTAGTGGTGAAAGAAGCGACTCAACCAATAGTTTTAGACTCAGTTATAATAATCCATACCATACTGTGGATGGTGTAGGTCGTGGGTTCAATGTTTTCTATACAGAAACTGATGCTGAAGAAGATGATGTTTCAGACTATAGCAGTAGTGCTTATGGTGGAGATATTAACTATACCATTCCACTAACAGAAGAAAATTCATTAAGATTTAGTCTCGGAGTCGAGCATAGAGAAATTACTACATCTGTTACTACTCCTACTGATATCCTAGATTTTGTCGCGAAATATGGTGATACATACGATAATATTTTAGGCAAAATTAGCTATATCCATGATACTCGAGATCGCTTTTTATTCCCTACTGAAGGTGTTCGCCATAATATATCCCTTGAAGTTGGCCTCCCCGGAAGTGATTTAGAATATTACAAACTAGATTACAAAGGCTCATCTTATTTCCCCGTATCAGAAAAAGTTACCTTCGCACTCAAAGGCAGAGTTGCTACTGGTGAAGGTTTTGGTGATACCGATGATTTACCTTTCTTCGAGAGATTCTATTCAGGTGGCATCTCTTCAGTCAGAGGCTTTGAAAATAATAGTTTAGGTCCAAGAGACTCAAATGGAGACTCAGCGGGTGGTGACTTTGTTGTGAATGCAAAAGCAGAATTATTATTTCCTGTACCATTTGCGGGAGACGTAAAAGGCTTACGTATGAGCGCCTTTGTTGATGCAGGTAATGTATTTGAAGACTATGATGACTTTGATGGTGATCAAATTCGTTATTCAGCAGGTCTTTCTGCAACATGGATTTCACCATTAGGTCCGTTTACTCTTAGCTATGCGAAGACACTTAATGCGGAAGATGGCGACGAAGAACAAAAGGTACAGTTTACTATTGGTACTAGTTTCTAGTTATCCAAATATAATGATGCTCATACTTAATAGTTAAGAGCATTATTATTTTTATAGAGTGCTATTTACAGATAACTGTAAAAAATGATGTGTAACTAGTACAATCTGTCTTATGTTAAAAAATCATAAATATAGATCGATAGCCAAAGATAATAAACAGTTACTGTTTATTATCTTTGGCTTTTTTTTGCAGGGCTTATTCCCCTTTAATGCCTTAGCAACGGAATTTGTTTCTGTTGGTGTTGTAAATGTTACCTATTTAATGGAAAGTGCACCTCAAGCCGAAATTGCAAGCGTGAAGTTAAAAAGTAAATTCTCTCCACAAGAGAAGGAATTGGCCAAAGATTTGAATGAGATTAACGCTTTAGAGTTAGAGTTAAACGAAATTAAAGTAGCCAAGAAAGGCCTAGAGTTACAGCGTCAAAAAGAGAGGCAGTTAAGATCTCGAAAGCGATTGAGAAGTCGTTTACTTCAAGATTTTAGAGAAGAATTGCGTTTTGCAAGAGACCTAGCACTAGATGAAGTACAAAAAGAAGTATTTAAAGCTATTGATCAAGTTCGTATTCAAGAAAAAATAGACATTATTTTACAGGATTATATTTCAGCGAGTAAAAGAGTAGACATTACTCCTGTGGTTCTAGAATATCTTAAAAGCAAAGCATCTACGGTCGTAAAACCACTACCACAATGATGCATACTTTAGAGCAATTAGCCAAACTAACGAATTCTCAACTTAGTGGCAATAAAGATATACAAATTCATTCGGTCGCCTCATTAGATGACGCAATAGATAACCAGATTAGCTTCGTAAGTAACCCAAAATATATAAATAAACTAGCAGCCTCTGCCGCCTCTGCCGTTATCTTAAATAGAGTATTAGCTGAAAACTTTAACGGGAATGCTTTAATCAATGATGATCCTTATCTAACTTTTGCTCGAGTATTAGAAATTTTACACAGTGAACCTAAGTCTCCAGCAAATGTCCATAAAAGTGCTGTCATTGCTGACAATGTATCACTTCACAAAACAGTTAATATTGGACCAAATGTAGTGATTGATAACGGTGTGACTATTGAGCAAGGTGTCACTATCTGTGCGGGGAGTTATATTGGGAAAGATTCTTATATAGCCGAAGGTGTTCATTTGTATCCTAATGTCATGGTGCATAAGGAAACACAAGTTGGTAAAAACTCGATTATTCACTCTGGTGCAGTGTTAGGAGCAGACGGTTTCGGCTTTGCACCTACACCAGAAAAAAAATGGTTTAAAATACTGCAAATCGGTAATGTCGTTATTGGTGAAGATGTTGAAATAGGCTCCAACACAACAATAGATAGAGCCGCTTTAGGCACAACAACCATCTGTAACGGTGTCAAACTAGATAATCAAGTACATGTTGGTCACAATGTTAAAATTGATGAGCATACCGTAATAGCTGCAGGTACAGTCATCGCAGGAAGTAGCTCTATTGGTAAACGCTGTCAAATTGGCGGAGCGGTTGCTATATCAGGCCATTTGATAATCGCCGATGATGTTATTATCACAGGTAAAAGCATGGTCATAAAATCAATCAAAAAATCAGGTGTTTATTCATCTGGTATAGCTGCAGATGAAAATAAAAAGTGGCGTAAGAATGCCGCACGATTTAGGCGTCTTGATGATATGGCAAAAAAAATACGGAACCTTGAAGAAAAGCTAAACGAGAAATAGAACATGACGAACGATATAGACACAAGCGATACGGTAATGGACATTACTGAAATCAGTCGGTTTTTAGCACATCGTTATCCTTTTTTATTAGTCGATAGAGTTACACAACTGACTCCCGGTGAGTCTATTACTGCAATTAAAAATGTAACAATTAATGAGCCATTTTTTAATGGCCATTTCCCTAATCAACCCATTATGCCAGGTGTACTAATCATAGAAGCAATGGCTCAAGCTACAGGCTTATTGGGTTTTAGAACCTTAGGTGATGAGCCAAGACCTGATTTACTTTATGTCTTAGCTGGTGTTGATAAAGCCAAATTTAAACAACAAGTCGTACCTGGCGATCAATTAATACTTACGGCTGAAATAGTTCGTCATAAGAGTAATGTTTGGATTTACCATACGGAAGCCCGTGTCGATGGCAAACTCGTTGCCTCAGCGGAAATAAAATGCGTCGCAACAGCAGTATAACGAGAGAAAACTCATGAGCATTCATCCCACCGCAATTATTGATTCAAAAGCTGAAATAGCTAATGACGTAGTGATCTCACCTTATTCTGTCATCGGCCCAAATGTAAAAATAGATAGTGGTTCATGGATTGGTCCACATGTAGTGATTGAAGGCCCAACCACAATTGGTAAAGATAACAAAATATTCCAATTCGCTTCCGTTGGTGCAGAACCTCAAGATAAAAAATACAAAGGTGAGCCAACAACATTAACGATAGGCGATCGCAATGTCATTCGTGAAAGTTGCACAATCAATCGCGGAACTTCTCAAGATATTGGCACTACCTCAATCGGCGATGATAATTGGATTATGGCTTACGTACACATCGCTCACGATTGCGTGGTCGGTAATAATACGATATTCGCAAACAATGCAACGCTGGCGGGTCACGTTACTATTCATAACAATGCAATCTTAGGCGGTTTTACCTTAGTCCATCAATTTTGTCATGTCGGTGAATATTCATTTACAGGAATGGGAACTGCATTAGCTAAAGACCTGCCACCTTATGTGATGGCATTTGGCGCACCAGGAATTCCACGCGGCGTAAACTCAGAAGGACTAAAACGTCACGGTTTTACCGAAGAAGAGCGCAAGCAGATTAAAAATGCTTACAAAACGCTATACCGTAAAAAAATGTCTTTAGATGAAGCCGTTGAAGAGCTATTAGAAAGCGACAATAAAAAAGTCAAATTAATGGCTGAATTCTGTAAAAAAAGCCAAGCAGGTAGAGGCGTTATTCGCTAACCTACGAAGAGCCAAAGACGAGCAGTTTTTATAGTTATATAAGACACCCCCCTACTTTTTACCTGTTATCAATTAGCCTAATGAAAAAAATCAAATACATAACGGTTTCAGTATGAGAATTGCAATCATAGCGGGTGAAGTATCAGGTGATATTCTCGGTAGTCGTTTAATCACATCACTAAAAAAACACTATCCGAATGCTACCTTTGAAGGAATCGCAGGACCAGAAATGCAAGCGGTAGGTTGTGAATCTTTATTCCCAATGGAACGTCTCTCGGTAATGGGTTTTACCGAAGTATTATCGCGTTTATTTGAATTACTCAAAATCCGTAAATCTTTAATCCAACGTTGGAAACAAACACCCCCCGACTTATTCGTAGGTATTGATGCGCCTGACTTTAATTTAAAGGTCGAAAAGGTTCTTTATCAAGCAGGGATTCCTAGCGTTCATTATGTGAGCCCATCCGTTTGGGCTTGGCGCGAAAGTCGTGTTGAAAAGATGAAAGGAAGCATGGATTTAATGCTCACACTATTTCCATTTGAAGTCGATTTTTACAAAAAACATAATATCCCTGCCGAGTTTTGTGGGCATCCGTTAGCAGATGAGATTCCTTTAGTATGTGAGCCTCTAACTGCTCGCGAGACGCTTGATCTTCCTAAAGACCAATACATACTCGCAGTTCTACCGGGCAGCCGTATGGGTGAAATTAAACGCATTGCACCCGACTTTCTTGCAGGATTGAAACTGCTACATCAAAAGCATCCCGATTGGCTTTTAGTTTCACCTTTAATTAACGAAAAAGTGAAAGCTGAATTTGACCAACTAAAGCAAAATATCGCGCCTGAAGTTCCTATCACCTATATAGATGGGCAATCTCGCATCGTAATGCAAGCAGTAGATCAAATACTCATGGCATCAGGAACTGCAGTATTGGAAGGTATGTTAGTTGGGCGCCCAATGGTTGCTGCATATCGCGTATCACCGCTGACAGCCAAAATAATTCGTTTATTCAAGATGATTAAATCTAAGTACTACACGCTGCCAAATAATCTAGCAGATGAATATTTAGTACCTGAATTGATACAAGAAGAGATCACCGCTGATAATGTTTATGATCGTATAGAGACACAATTCCAACAAGATCAAACAACACGACAGCACATGCTAGATCGCTTTTCAGAGATTCATAATGAGTTACGCCAAAATGCCAGTGATAAAGCCGCCGAAGCATTAGTCTCACTGCTTACAAATAAAAGTAGCCCGAAGAGTAACAAAAGATGAGTAAACGATTAGTTGCAGGTATAGATGAAGTCGGCCGTGGACCTTTAATAGGCGCGGTCGTTGCGGCGGCTGTTATCTTAAATCCGCACAAACCAATTGAAGGTTTAGCCGACTCAAAAAAACTCTCAGAGAAAAAACGCGATGCGCTAAATATTGAAATCCGTGAAAAAGCATTGGATTGGTCATTAGGTCGAGCTGAAGCTTACGAAATAGACGAAATCAATATACTGCAAGCCAGTTTATTAGCCATGAAGCGTGCAGTTGAAGGTTTATCCGTTACTCCCGATCATTTAAAAATCGATGGAAATAAAGGTATTGATATGGATATCTCCATGGAGACCATTATTCAAGGTGATTCAAAAGTCGCATCGATTAGCGCCGCTTCAATAATCGCCAAAGTAGCGCGCGACAAAGAAATGAAAGAACTACATGAAAAACATCCCGAATACGGATTCGCCTCACATAAAGGCTATCCAACCAAAGCACATCGTGAAGCACTAGAAAAACATGGACTATTAGATGAACATCGTAAAAGCTTTAAGCCCTGTGCAGAAATTGTAAATAATAGAACTTCATGACTATGCTTCTACCATGCGGTACTGGATTTCCTTCCAGAAATTCCTGCATACTTTT
>JBALXO010000048.1:26007-27894 GCA_036960615.1 Cocleimonas sp.
TTACAAACACTTTTAGTGAAAATGATCTAAATAGAAGATGCATACGTAGAACAGATACTTACAAATTTAAAAGGTAACAATTATGTCAAAACCTAAACTAATCAGCTTTAATGTCTGTCCTTTTGTACAACGCAGTGTGATTTTATTAGAAGAAAAAGGCGTCGATTACGACATTGATTTCATCGATGTATACGATCCTCCTGCATGGTTTTTAGAAATATCACCAACCGGCAAAGTCCCTGTATTACAGGTGGATGGTGAAGTGCTGTTCGAATCAACAGTAATCGGCGAATACCTTGAAGAAGTCTACGACCCTAAATATCATCCAGCAGACCCATTAATCAAAGCAAAGAATCGCGCGTGGATGGAATACACCTCATCACTATACGGCGGAACATTTAATCTAATGATGGCGAAATCAAAAGGTAGCGCCGCTAAATACACAGAAGAAATGCGATCTATCCAAAAAAGCCTCGATGAAGTAATGCAAAACAAACCATGGTTTAACGGCGAAGATTTCTCAATGATTGATATCTTCTCCGCACCGTACTTTGTGCGTGCTGAATTCTTCAAAAAGAATTTTAATATAGATCTTCTCGATGGCTTCACCAACTTACAAGGTTGGTCAGACCGTGTCTTAGCGCGAAAGAGTGTTCAAGACTCGATTGTGAAAGGTTTTGATGAGATTATGGTAAATAGAATGGTGGAGAATAAGAGTTATCTTGTGAATGGTTAGTGTTAAATAATAATCAGAACTTTCCATTGTCGTTTTTCCAATCTTTTTGAGCAGGGATAGCTTCAACAGTATCCCAATGCTCGACTATTCTTCCCTCTTCTAATCGATACAGATCGAAAAATGATGTTAGTACTTTATTCACGGTGCCTTCACACACTGATAAAACAAAATTACCCTCAGCTAAAATACGATGACATTTCTCATAACTATGTAAATCTGAATGCTTAGATGTTTGTGCAGAAGTCTCTGAAGATAGGCGAGCAAGCCATTCAACAGAATTCATGGATTCAGGATCATGCTCTATATAAACCTCCTGATTAATATAATGACTGCTTAATTCGAGCTTTGCAGAAATTAATACATCCTCCACAAATGATTGAATAACGTTTCGGTTTATTTCTGTATCTCCAATGTCTGTGACATTCGTTGCTCCATCGACCATTGAATAGTTAGCACTATTAGGCCCTTTTCTTTCTTGAATATTGTCCCAGTGTTCAACTGCTTGGCCATCTTCAAAACGAAAAATTTCAAAACCAATATTTCGATTCGTAAAATCATATTCTGTATGAGCAAAAACAAAATCATTGTCTTCAAAAGCTCTAACAATATTCACTCTAGGGTTTGTTTTTGATAAACGTTTAAATAAAACCGCTAAACCCTCACTGCCCTCATGAGTTTGTGGGTTATGTTGAATATACTTATTCTCATTGACGACAGCGACTGAGGAAGGGTCACCCGTCTCTATACCTTTCAATAGTTTAACTATCTGCTCTTTCTTATTAAGAACCATCTAATTTACCTATTATTTTCGTTTTTATCTTGCAAGCGACCAATTCTATATGAATCAACGATACCAACAATCCAGCAAATCACTAATCCATAAGTTGAAATAGTAATAAGCTGATCATCTACTGATAACTGTTGAGATACTAATTGAGTAATTTGGGCAACATCAAAGGGGATCTCACCTCTTTCAATTTTGGCAGTTAAATTTTGCGTAATTTCTAACACTGTAGAGACTATCCAATATAGACAGAAAAGTGTAATTCCCAGTAGCAACGTTCCTTGAATAGGTTTTTTTAATGAAAAATGCCCTGCACCAGGAAATACTAAAGTTGATAACAAAACTGCCTTGGCTGATTTACGCATCG
>JBALXO010000049.1:0-11428 GCA_036960615.1 Cocleimonas sp.
GAGGAACTTTAGCTTAGAGCATTCATCTTTCATTTCAGCTCGGCGTTATCATCGTGCTCGAATGATCACGTATTAATATACGCTCACATTCTCCGTGCGATAATGCCTTGATCTGAAGCGAAATCTAAACGCTCTAAACTAAAGTTTTGTAGATTTAATAACTAATAATTAAAAACTCCTAAAAGTAGGGGAGTGTCTTTTTTAAATGAATTAAAGACGCTATTTGAGATAAAAGAGAAAAACTATGTCAATGACACCAAGAGAAATTGTTCAAGAATTAGATAAGCACGTTGTTGGGCAGCAAGATGCCAAGCGTGCCGTTGCTATTGCGTTACGTAATCGCTGGCGTAGACAGCAGCTTGATGCGGATTTACGTCAGGAGGTTACGCCGAAAAACATCCTAATGATTGGTCCAACGGGTGTTGGTAAAACTGAGATTGCGCGTCGATTAGCCAAGCTAGCTAATGCCCCTTTTATCAAAGTAGAAGCAACTAAATTCACAGAGGTTGGTTACGTTGGTAAAGAAGTTGATTCAATCATACGTGATCTTGTTGACGTAGCGATTAAATTTACCCGCGACCAAGAAGTTAAAAAGGTTAAAAACCGAGCAGAAGATGCGGCGGAAGATCGCGTTTTAGATATTTTATTGCCAAGTCCTAAAGCCGATGCAAACTGGCAGGGTATGGATGCCGATGACAGCGCAAAGCCAGTCGAAGATAATGCAACGCGTCAAAAATTCCGTAAAAAGCTACGCGAAGGTGATCTTGATGATAAAGAGATTGAGATAGAGCTTTCTGCTAGTCCAATGGGCGTTGAGATTATGACTCCACCGGGAATGGAAGATATGGCTAGTCAGTTGCAAGGCATGTTCCAGAACATGGGCACAGATAAAAAGAAAAAACGTAAATTGAAAATCAAAGATGCATTGAAGGAGCTTGCAGAAGAAGAAGCACACAAGCTTGTTAATACTGAAGACCTTAAGCAGAAGGCCTTAGATAATGTTGAGCAAAATGGCATTGTTTTTTTAGACGAAATTGATAAAGTAATTCAGAAAGGTGACATGGGCGGTGCAGGCGTTTCTCGTGAAGGCGTGCAGCGTGATTTATTACCTTTAATTGAAGGTAGCACCGTGACCACTAAGCACGGCATTATTAAAACTGATCATATCTTATTCATTGCTTCGGGCGCGTTCCACACAGCAAAGCCATCGGATCTGATTCCTGAATTACAAGGACGCTTGCCGATTCGTGTCGAGTTAGAAGCGCTAACGGCTGATGATTTTAAGCGTATTTTGGTTGAGCCTGATTCGTCACTTACCGAGCAATATCAAGGCTTGTTGCAAACTGAAGGCGTTAAAGTTGAATTTACTGACGATGGCATTCAGCGAATAGCTGAGACCGCTTTTCAAGTGAATGCACAAACTGAAAATATTGGCGCACGCCGTTTGCATACGATTGTCGAACGTCTACTTGAAGAAGTATTGTTCTGTGCGCCAGATTGTACTGATGATGTCGTCGTGAATGCAAAAATGGTTGATGATGTTTTAGGCGAATTGATCGAAGATGAAGATTTGAGCCGTTATATTCTATAAATTTCTTATTTATAAATATTAAGGTTTTTTAAAGCGTTTATTCTCTAAGTAATATTGTGAATCAGATACGGAAGTGTATGCTTCCTAAAAACAACCTGGAAACATCAGCATGGCAAAAATGACACCCACAGATATAGCCTTACATCAAAAGTCACGTATTTTAGAGCTTACGTGGCCAGACGGTGTGGTACATAATTTGCCTCTAGAGTATTTACGTGTTTATTCGCCATCAGCAGAAGTGCGTGGTCATGGACCCGGACAAGAAGTTTTGCAGTTGGGCAAACAAGACGTCAATATTAAAGAAATTGAGCCCGTTGGACATTATGCGATCAAACTTGTATTTGATGATAATCATGATAGTGGTTTATATGATTGGGGTTTACTACGTGAACTTGGCGAAGATTACGAAGAATATTGGCAGGATTATCTGAATCGCCTTGAAGAAGCGGGCCATAAGCGTGAAGATTTTACTTCATTTTCAACTGTTCAAACTTATAAGCCAGACTGAGCAAGTAGATTAAAATGACATTCATCGACAATCTAAAATTCAATGAAGACGGCTTAATTCCAGCCGTCGCCCAGCAACATGATACTAATGAAGTATTGATGATGGCATGGATGAATGAAGAGTCGATAGCAGAAACATTAGAAACGGGTCGTGTGTGTTTTTGGTCGCGTTCTCGTCAAGCATTGTGGCGTAAAGGCGAAAGTTCTGGGCAAATTCAAATGCTAAAAGAATTCCGTGTCGATTGTGATGCTGACACCTTGCTGTTGCTTGTAGATCAAACAGGTCCAGCCTGTCATACAGGTCGTCGTACTTGTTTCTATCAAGTCGAAGACAATGGTGAATTAAAAATCGATTCAGATCCTCTAATAGATCCTAGTGAACTCTACAAATAGTATTCACCAATGAAGTGGCTACTGCTCAAAATAATTCGTGGTTACCAGCTATTTCTCAGTCCTGTACTTGGCAGTAGTTGCCGTTTCGAGCCTACCTGTTCTAGTTATGCTCACGAAGCGATTGCAACACATGGTGCAATCAAAGGTGGGTGGTTGGGGCTCAAAAGAATTAGCAAATGTCATCCTTGGGGTAAGGATGGTTATGATCCCGTACCTGATAAGCAAAAGCCTTCTGAAAAGACACCCCCCCACTTTTGAATGACAACTCGTTTTTGTTTAAAAAAACGATCCTGGAATTTATGCAAAACTAGCCTGTTTTTCAGTTTGCATCGTATGTCCTTGCAAGTTATTGTTTAAATAGATATAAAAGGTGAAAATAATTTCTAAAAAAATTACCCACGACTCCAATAATAACGATATTGATATCGAGCAATATCCAGAAATGATTGCGGCTATCGATTTGGGTTCTAACAGTTTTCATATGATCGTGGCGCGCGTTGATGAGCATGGGAATTTCTCCATGGTAGATCAGATGAAAGAGATGGTGCGTTTGCGTGGAGGCCTTGATGACAATAATAATATGGATGAAGTCGTCGCTCAAAATGCATTGGATTGCCTGCAGCGTTTCGGCGATCGCATTCGTCATTTAGACTCAAGTTGCGTGCGCGCAGCAGGTACCAATACCCTGCGTAGTATGAATAAATCTAAATCATTTTTGCGCAAAGCGAATAAAGCTTTAGGACACCATATCGAAATTATTCCAGGGCGTGAAGAAGCGCGGTTGGTGTATTTAGGCGTATCTCATACCCTATCTGATGATCGTGGCAATCAATTGGTTATTGATATTGGCGGCGGTAGTACTGAATTCATTATCGGTGAAATGTTTGAATCGAAAGTACTTGAGAGTTTAAATTTTGGCTCAGTAAGTGCGACTAAACGATTTTTTGCAGATGGTAAGTTATCTACTAAAAACTGGGAGAAAGCTAATATTGCTTTACGCCTTGAGATTATGCCAATTGAAAATCAGTACTCAGCAGATAATTGGAAATTCGCAATAGGTTCGTCAGGCACGATAAAAGCCACGCGTGAAATCATGCATGAATTAGGGTTAGGTAGATTCAATATTACGCTTGATGTGCTTTACAAGATTCGCGCAGAAATGATCAAGATAGATAGTATCGAACAACTTAAATTGCCACTAAGTAATGCTGATCGTGTTCCTGTTTATGCCGGAGGTTTAGCCATTTTAATTGCGGTATTTGAAGCCTTGAAAATAGAAAGCATGGCCGTATCCGACGGCGCTTTACGTGAAGGTCTGCTTTACGACTTGCTTGGTAGAATAAAGCATGAGGATGTTCGAGACAGAAGTGTTCGTGATCTTATGCAACGCTTTAATATCGATACGACGCATGCCACTTTAGTCAAAAATACGGCATTACACTGCTTTAAAAAACTCAGGAAGAGTTGGGAATTACCCAAAAAGCACAAGCATATTTTAGGCTGGGCAGCTGACTTGCATGAGCTGGGAATGAGCATTACCCATGATAAGCATCATTTACAAGGCTCGCATATTTTGGAGTATGCGGATATTCCAGGCTTTGCTAGTGGACGACAACATTGGTTGTCAGTGATGGTGATGTCACATCGTAAGAAACTAGCCGTAGAGGTTATTGTAGAACTTTCTGATGATGAGCGCTCCATAGTAGTTTGCCTTATCGTTATTTTACGCCTTTCAGTATTGCTACATCGATCTCGAAAAAACATTGAGATTTATCCTGATGTAGAAGGTGAAGAGAATCAGCTACATTTGCACATTGAAGGTGACATCAATGAGCAAGCCTTGCTAGAGGCAGACTTAATTCAAGAACAGCAGTGGTTATCAAAAGTAGGCTTCACACTTACTTTTTGAACTTTGTTTAAGTCGAAACATCTTTGACAAATATATAAAAAATTGGGTAGGAGTATTTACAAGTGTCTTTATGATTTAGTTTCTTAAGTTTTTATATTAGCATATTATTATATTATTATATCCATATATGCATATTGCTCATTTGAATTATTTTTGACACAGTTTGTATGGTTATTACTAATTGTAAATAACTGAACACAAAAAAGGAGAGAGAGCGTGAACGTGAAAGTTAAAAAAGGGTTGTTAGCAGCAGCTATAAGCATTTCTTTAGTAGTTATCACCCCTACGGCTCAAGCAACTAATGGTATGGAACCCACGGGTCTTGGGCAAATACACAAAGCTATGGGTGGGGCTACTGTGGGTAATCCGCAAAATACTACTACCATGATGAGTAACCCTGCCGCAGCATCATTTGTTGCAGATGGGTACGATGCTGGCGCTGAGATTTTTCAGCCAAATAGAATAGCAACCAGTAGTTTGCCTACGGGATTTGGTCCGGGTGGGACAGAGTATGAAGGTGATGCAGCGAGTGCATTTTTGATACCTGAAGCTGCATATAAAAGAGATAAGGGCCGCTATTCTTTTGGTCTCGCAATGTGGGGAAATGGAGGAATGAATACTTCCTATAAGCCTGATAGTCCATTATTCCCAACAGGTGCTCCTGCTCCTAATGATTTTGCTCCTTTCAACGGTGGCGCGCCAAGCACTACAGGCATTGATTTAAAACAGCTATTTATTGCACCAACTATTTCCACAAAATTAAATGATAATCATAGCGTCGGTTTATCAGTAAACTTGGTATACCAACGGTTCCATGCGACAGGAATTCAAGCATTTCAAGGAGACCCTAGGGCTAATCCTACGGACCTTCAGGCTTTTCAGGACCCTGGGACCGACACTTCTTTTGGTATAGGTGCTACGATTGGTTGGATGGGTAAACTTAGTGATACCTTTACTATGGGTGCTTCTTATCGTTTAAAAACTGATATGAGCGAATTTGATAAGTACAGTGGCTTATTCGAAGGTGGCGGTGATCTTGATATACCAGCAGCCTTAACCATTGGTGCTTCAGTTAAAGTAACTCCTAAAACAACCGTTGCGGTTGATGTTAAGCAAATTTACTATTCTGATGTGGGAGCAATAGGCAATAGCGCAAGTGCTGGTGGATTGGGCGCTGATGGAGGAGCAGGCTTTGGTTGGGAAGACCAAACAATCTTTAAAATTGGTATGAAAACTCAGGCAACACCAAAGCTTGCCTTAATGGCTGGTTATAATAAAGGGTCATCTCCTGTTGGGCCTGAAGATACCTTCTTTGGCGTTTTGGCACCAGGTGTAGTTGAAGATCATCTTTCTTTAGGTTTTGAATATTCATTGAGTAAAAAATCATCGTTGATTGGTCATTATAGACATGCATTCAGCAATACCGTAAATGGTGATGCTATGAATCCATTTAATCTAGAAATGGATCAAAATACTATTGGTTTGGCTTATAGTAAAAAATTCTAAACAACACTTTAAAAGCGAGCTTCGGCCCGCTTTTAATATATATTCTTTAAGGGGAAGCATCATGTTTAGAAAATTTGGATTATTATTGTTTTTAGGTTTTTCATTAAGCCCTGTATTCGCCGCAGATACTTATATGGATGTAGGATGGGCCAAACAGGCTTGTAACGCTTGGAATGCAAACCCCGTTTTGACTAAACAATTAGTAGATGTTGATATTAATGAAGAGTTCAAAGGGGGGTATTCTTGGGTTAGAAATAATGCAAAGCGTGGTTATAAATTAGTACAAATGTATCGCTCGAGTTGCGGAGAAGCTACAAAGATTCAGTTGATGATACAAGAAAAAAATGGCTTAGCTATGTGTGTTTCGTCTGGAAAACCCGACAATAAAAAGATGAATTTTAATGTAGATTATTTAATGCATGCTAGTGATAAAAATTGGGCCTGCATGGGTAGGGGTTCTTTTGGCTGTGGTGCTATGGGCGCAATGATGACAGGTAAACTTAAGTTTAAAGGTCCTAAAGGTGAAGCAATGAGAGTTATGTCTCCATTTGAAGCATTTTTAAAAGTTGCTGGAAAAGTACCTGGTGATAAGAGTAGTTGCCCTAAATAGCTGGGAAAGTAGGAGGATGTCTTTTTAATGTAATTAATCAAAATTTAGTTAAAGCCATAACATATTCTATCGGCAGTAAATAAATACCATCTATCTTGGTTTATTTTCATTTGTATAATAATCAATCAATAATTGTGATTCTAATCTTCCCCGTCTAGACTTACGTTAATGAAAAAAATAGCTATTGTTGTTGCAGACTTAGATCTTGGCGGTGGCCAACGGGTTGCAATTAATCTCGCCAACGCTTTGGCTAAAACTAATCAAGTCTCACTTGTTATTTTTCAAGATAACGAAATTCATTATGAAGTACCAGGTGATCTGATTAATTTAGATTGCCCTCAAGTACCTAGTCTTTTGGGTAAAGTACGTAATGTCTTTAAACGTGCTAAAAAGCTAAAGCAACTTTTCGAAAAAGAAAAATTCGACCATGTGTATAGTTTTATGGAAACTGCGAATTTCCCGACAGCAATAGTGTTTAAAGACGCGGCGTTATCGGTGCACTGTAACCCTCGAGAATTGAGTTTTTTTGAATCTTTACTAGTTAGAATGACTTATTCACGTGTGAAAAACGTGATTGCGGTATCCGAAGATGTTGCCTCAATTTTACGCAGTGACTATGGTTTGAAAAATGTTTCTCGTATTTACAATCCCGTTGATGTTGAAGATTTAAACGCACAAATTGATAAGGCTTTCGAGCACCCTAAACCTTATATTGTTGCTCTTGGTCGTTTCCACGAAGTGAAGCGTTACGATCTTTTAATTGAGGCTTATTCAAACAGTAAGATGAAAGCCGATTGCGATTTAATTATTGTCGGTGATGGCGACTTAAGAGATAGCCTTGAAAATCAGGTTAACTTATTGCGCCTCCATGAGAAAATCCATTTCGTTGGCACTCAAAGTAACCCATTTCCCTATCTCGTAGGTGCACAGTTCTTAACCTTGAGTAGTCGTACAGAAGCTTTCCCGATGGTGCTAATCGAAGCATTAGCATTGGAGTGCCCAATCGTTGCAACAGACTGCCCGACAGGTCCGCGCGAAATTGTACGCCACAATGAGAATGGTCTGTTGGTTGAAAACGAAAATGTCACTGCATTTAGTGATGCCCTTGATACGCTTTATTATGATGATGTGCTGCGCCATCGATTTAAAAAGAATGCGGTACCTTCTATTAAGCACCTCTCAGGGGAAGTCATCGCAGCTGAGTGGTTGTTACTTTAGTTTCTTTGTTATCTATTGGATATTTTCAACTCTTAAATTAATAGATAACTAAGGCTTCAAGATTGAAACATGAATCTGGGGTTCATGGTCATTAATAAAAAGACACCCCCCGCCTTTTCAGCACTTTTCCCAAAATGAAGACTTACTGAAAGCTGTTACAGAATTAATTAAAGGGTTTTAATTTTTTTAAAGAAATTAACTGTTTTCGGCATTTCTTATTTTGCTTCTTGGAGGAGGGTAAAATATGTTTGAGTTTGTGATCTTTAGAAGTTCAAACAAATATCAGAATCGCCAGCGAATTCAAAGAATGATGCAGCACCGGCATACTCTAAGCCATCGATGAAATCTTTTTCAGCATCAAAACCAAATAAATCGACTGTCATTTGACAGGCAATGAATTTAACTTCTGCTTCTATACATAGTTCACGAAGTTCAGCTACAGATGCTACCCCATTATTTGAAATAGTCTTTTTCATTAAACTAGTGGCTAAAGCTTCATAACCAGGCATATTTGATTGAATTATATTGGGAATTTTTAAATCCATATTTTGAAGCCATTCAGGACCGTAAGGCATTTTCATCGGCATGCCGGGATTACCTAAAGGACTGACTTGTAAAGTTTCTACATTTTTTCTTAATAACTGCAAACCATAAAAAGTACAAAATACTTCTACTTGGTAACCTAATGCAGCCGCAGTTGATGCCAAAATTAATGGAGGGTAGACCCAATCTAAAGTACCTTTAGTAGCAATGATTGCCAGTTTTTTCTGTTTCATACCAACCTCAAGTTAAAGTGTTTTAGTGTTATCAGGCTTTAGTATATCAGAATATACTAATATAGTATGTCCTTACGTATACGCGCTTTAGTGGATGTATTGAAACCCTTAAATATCTAAAAAAAGCGTTCTGTATAGTGAATTGATTGAGTAAAATAAGTTAACTAATAAATAGAACTTACAATGAGAATTCCACGGTTTTACCAAGAGATTAATGTTGAGTTAGGGCAAACGCAGGTTCTGTCTGGGGTTAATCACCGCCATGCTGTGCAAGTGCTGCGCCTTAAACTTGATGATGTGCTCATCTTGTTTGACGGCAAAGGTGGCGAATATATTGCTAAAATCAATGTCGCTAATAAACGTGATTCTGCAGCATTACTGGAATCATTTACCGATATTGATAGAGAATCGTCTTTAAAAAGCATTTTGATTTTATCCACGATTAAGTCGGATAAAATGGATTTCGCTATTCAAAAGGCAGTTGAACTAGGCGTGACTTCAATCCAGCCGATGATTTCTCATCGCAGCGTGATCAAAATAAAAGCGGATCGCTTACAGAAAAAAATGCAACATTGGCAGGCGATTATCATTGGTGCTTGTGAGCAATCTGGGCGAACTCAAATTCCGTTACTTGAAGCACCATTATCACTTGGTGCTTGTTTAGATAAATATAAAGCAGTTTTTTGTATCGGAATGTTACCGACCTCTTTAGAAAAATTTAGTGATTTAGCTTTAGATAATAATGAACAGAATGTGGCTTTATTTATTGGGCCTGAGGGTGGTTTCACAGATGAAGAAGAGGCTCTTATGCAAAGCTACGAAATTAATACAGTAAACTTTGGTAGTCGGATTCTTCGGGCTGAAACTGCAGTAATAGCTGGCATTACTGCCTGCCAACAACAATGGGGAGACTTGTGATCTTTTCCTGTGTTGGATAACTATTAGGGCTACAAGTTAAAACTGCCAGCTGAGCTTTAGCGGGACATTGTTGGAACACAGTGAGGACGACCTATAAGGCGAGACTTTTTATTTATAAAAATACAAACCTCATAAAAGGTGGGGGGTGTCTTTAAAACTGTTATAAACTCAAAATATGAATGTAGCACCAAGAAAATGGCTTTACCAAGTGTTGGAGCAATACCAGCAAGGCTTTTTATCACGGTTTATTAATATCGCTTTGATGGTCTTGATATTGGTAAATGTGGTTAGCATTATAGCCTCTTCAGAAGAGTCTATTAATAATCGCTTCAGTGATTTTTTCTATTATCTCGAAATATTTACCTTGATAGTTTTTAGTATTGAGTATTTATTGCGAGTTTGGATATCGATAGAAAAAACAGAGAAAGATTTATCTCAGCCATTTAAAAGCCGGCTTCGTTATATATTTACGCCAATGGCACTGATTGATTTGCTGGCGATTATTCCCTCTTTTTTACTGCTCTTAGGCAGTGATTTTTTAATTCTTCGTGTACTTCGTTTAGTTCGTATATTTAAACTCACACGATATTCTCGCTCGATGGAACTGTTGATTACCGTTTCCAAGCAAGAAGCGGAAACTATCATTTCTGCCATTTTCATTTTAATTATTCTCATTATTGTTTCAGCGACTGGGATTCATATCGTAGAAGGTGATATTCAGCCGGAGGAGTTTGGTAGTATTCCGCGCGCGTTATGGTGGGCAACGGTGACTTTGACCACGGTTGGTTATGGTGATGTTGTTCCGATAACTGCATTGGGCCGTGCATTGGGTATTATTATTGTAATTACAGGTATTGGTATGGCTGCTTTACCTGCAGGTATTCTAGCTTCGGGCTTTACATCTGAGATTAATCGTAGACGAGAGCGTTTTAAAACTTCAATCATGTCGTGGATTGAAGAAGGGACCTTCAGTGAGCATGAAGGCAGTGATTTTACGAAATTACGTGATCAACTAGGCATTACACGAGCGGATGCTGCTCTAATGCTTCGCGAGGCACGAGCAGAACTCCGTCGTTCAAAGCATAATTTTAATAATGACTCTAATAATTGGAGTGATCACCAAAAAGAATGCCCTAAATGTGGGTTCATCAATAAAGAGTAAAAATTAAAAATGAAACGAGCAGAACAATTACAAGGTCTATCGAGAGAACATCATGATTCATTAGTGATGGCCAAACGTATGTTTGAAGTTGTTGAGAAGGGCAACGACGATGAATTACTGGAAGCGATCAAAAAAGTTAAAGATTATTATGAGAATGAATTGGAAGTCCATTTTCAACATGAGGAACGGACCATTTTTGCACCAATTTATAAAGAATATAAAGAGCACGTAGTGCTTGCTACAGGGCTGTTAAAAGAACATGGCGCGATTCGGATGCTAATTCCACAATTGACTTTAGGAAATGCTAAAGAGGGTTTGACGATGTTTGCAGAGGTCCTGAAAAAGCATACACGAGTTGAAGAGCGTGAGTTATTCCCGATTATTGAAGAATTGTTTACAGAGGAACAGTTAAATGCTGTATTGGAGTTTGTACCTTTAGATTGAAAATAGGTAAAAAGTAGGGGGGTGTCTTTTTCTATTATGATTTAGAGCAAATTATGCCTTCTTCAAGTATCTCCCAGCCAACACGGTACGTGTGCCATTTATATTTCCTTCAACTTGATAGGAATTATCGGTCAGAGAAATACCTTTAATCAAAGTACCGCGCTTCGCTGTGAAATTCGCACCTTTAATGTAAAGATCTTTGGTTAACGTGACATTGTCACCGGCGAACAATTCCGTGCCATTGCAGTCAGTGGTTGGTTCATCGACACTGCGAATGGTTTTATCTGCCATTGCCCATTTTTTCACATCATCTTCGATGTAGAGCATTTCAAGTAAATCATTCGGCCAGCCTTCATCTTTTAGGCGATTGAGCATACGCCATGCCATAACCTGC
>JBALXO010000049.1:11528-27778 GCA_036960615.1 Cocleimonas sp.
ATTCGGCCAGCCTTCATCTTTTAGGCGATTGAGCATACGCCATGCCATAACCTGCACTGCGGGTGTTGTAGACCACATGCTATCGTTTAGGCAACGCCAATGATTAGCGTCGAGATTGTCAGGGTTTTCTATTTGATCTAAGCAGGTACTACAAACCAAGACTGATTTGTCTAAGCTAGTAATCGCGATTGGCGGCACATCGTAAGCACTGAGGTTTTCAGTAGCATTACACAATTCACATTTGGAATCAGCTCGCTTTAAAAGCGCATCATCAATAGACATCTTTAACATCAACCTAACTTATTTTGAGTAACTAAAAAAACGTGCTTGAACTAAAAACTCAGCAAGTGACAAGCGTAAACTATTCTAGCTTTTAGGTCGCCAAATAATTGATTCCAGAGCCCAGCCTTGCAAAATGTCTGCAGGAGGCGCTTTGCCCACTGTAACGTTTTGCCATACACCATTAAATACGTAAAGGATGTTCGGATATTTTGGCGCATAACAAAGCATTTTGCCGGCTAAATCTTGAACTCCAGGCTGGCACTGTTCATTCTGACCGTAGGAATAAATTTCGTTATATAAAGTCCCTAGGGGATGACCCAGACTATTCTTGATAATATTATCTTCGATGATGACTGAATAAATTCCCTGCTGAGAAGCATCAGGAATAATATTCATTATCGTATTCACACCTTCAGAAATGCGAATCGCAGGTAAAGATTGACCTTCATTATATTTAACTTCTTCAACCACGCTGTATTCACTAAATGCGACAGTCATTTGATGCATATTAAACGAGGTCGTAGCGTTGATTGGTCCAATCCCATCTTGAGATAGGATAATTGAGGTGTCTTGTGGCGGCTCAGTTTTTGTAGCGACGTCATTTTTATCGCTATCACAACTACTTAATACTAATGTAAGTAAGCTGACTATGGCTATAGCTATATATCCATGAACTCTTTGGTTTGTTTGTTTGAATCGCATAATAATCTTCCCCTGATTTAAAAAGCATTCTCTCATAAAGCAGTAATTAGAACAATTATATTGCAATCAAGTGCTTAGTGAGATTCGTATTAGCGGTTCAATTTTTTATATTGCATTCAACTAATATGGGCATTTATGTGGGATATTTCTACTATAAAATCTGGCTGTAGTTAACATACCTATAATCAGTTTGACTTATGGCGTTGCTTATATTGATGAGTAAAGCTATATTCATTAGCCGTATTTTGTTAGAATGCGCGAAATTATGCTTCTACCCCCTTTATAGGAGCTGATAGACAAGGAAGTAACCAGATGAATCCCAATAATAGAACTGCATCGTTGCTGTTCGCATTATTTGTTGTGCTGTTATCAGCGACTGCGAGTGCGAGCCCACGGAATGTAAATTCCATTGCCAAACAAACCGCTCAGCTTGAATTAAAAGCTGCTCAATTACTGGCCCAACAAGATTTAACGTACGCTGCTTATGTTCGCTTACTAGAAATTAGTGAGAAGAAAGAAAAAGCAAAAAAATCGCGAAATCTAAAAGGCCATTTGGTAAAAGCTTCTTTTAAATCTAGCAACAATAAATCAAACACGAAATATAATAAACGTCTGCATGTTACTGCAACTGCCTATACATCACATGTAGCTCAGACAGACAGCACGCCAAACATAGCAGCTTGGGGAGATCGTTTAAAACCTGGCATGAAGGTTATTGCAGTTTCTCGTGATTTACTCAATGTTTACGGTTTAAAGCATAGACAAAAAGTCCGAATAAAAGGACTTGAAGGTGAATATTTAGTATTAGATAAAATGAATAAACGCTGGCGTAAAAAGATCGATATTTATATGGGAATGAATAAGAAAAAAGCGTTCCGTTGGGGTCGCCGTAAAGTTGAGATTCTTTGGAATTCTTAAATAGCTATTTATCCTTATAAGATATTAAAAAGGCCTACTAATTTAGTAGGCCTTTTTGTTTATTGGTATTAATGATGCTTAGTCTTAAGATAAATTAAAGGCTAGGGAAAATATTGTTAACAATAATTAATAAGACATTGAGTCCTAATATGGCTATTAATGGAGATAGATCCATCATTCCTATTAATGGTACAAGTTTACGTATTGGACGAACGATCGGATTGGTTAAACTATGCACTAATGGCGATACAGGATTGCCTTGAGTGCTTCCCACCCAGCTAATCACTGCCTGTAAGATCAGGGCTATTATATAAACCCAAATAATTGTTTTGATTAATTCGCCGACTCCAATTATTAAGGATTCAGGGAACATAACTGCACCACGAATAATTAAAAACAGCAGGCTAACTTTAATTACGGTCAAACCAAAAGCTAGGACAACGGCCGAGGTATCAATTTTACCAATAGATGGAATGAAACGGCGCATCGGTACTAATACAGGGTTTGTCACTTTAACCAAAAATTGCGAAAGTGGATTATTAAAATTAGCACGGGCAAAACCCAACAGTAATCGAATTACGACTGCACCTATATACAATGAAAAAATGGCTTCAACTAAAAAAAGGGCTATTTGTGAACCTACTGCTAAACCAAGCACGGTTATTCTCCAATATTATTTGTTTGTTTTTACATAAAACACCCAAAAGTAGGTGGGTGTCCTTTGATGTTAATAAATAAGCGTAATTATGATTTTGCTAAAAATTAAAGTCTGCTTAACTCTTTAGAGCGAATCGTTGCTGCTACCATTGCCTCCTCAAACAACGCAGGTAAACCACCAGCGATCAGTTTGTTCAATGCTGCTTCAGTGGTGCCACCTTTGGAGGTTACACGTTGACGAAGTACGCTAGCTTCATCACTACTTTCTAATGCTAGTTTAGCCGCTCCAAACGCAGTTTGTAAGACCAGTAAGCGGGCATCTTCAGCACTTAATCCCAATTCTTGTGCAGCGTTCTGCATTGCTTCCATAACCAAGAAGAAATAAGCTGGGCCACTGCCTGAAACGGCTGTTACAGCATCCAGTGCATCTTCATTCTTCAGCCATAGTGTACTGCCAACAGCTCGAAGAATGGACTCGGCAATACTTGACTGTTCAATTGATACCGCAGGATTCGCAAATAACCCCGTCATACCTGATTGAACCAATGAAGGAGTATTCGGCATACAGCGAACAATGGCTGTATCTGCATTGGCTAACCATTTACTTAGGTTATCGATTGTAATTCCCGCTGCAATGGAAATAATCAGCGCACCTTCGCTCTCAACAATACTCTGTAATGGTTCACAAACGGCTTCCATTAATTGGGGTTTAACAGCCAGCAAAACAACATCTGCGCCTTTAACTGCTTCAATATTATCTGTAAATGCTGTAACTGTTGGCCAATGTTGTTGAATGCCTTTTAGCTGCTCAGGATTAGGGTCTGAGATTCTTATATCGTACTGCATATCATCTTTTGTGAGACCCGCAACTAAGCTACCGGCCATATTGCCCGAGCCGATAAAGGTAATTATTTTATTCATTATTAATCAATCTCCGAGGTGTTCTTATATGGCTTAATTTACTGTAAAAATACTTAACTTTCTCGCTGCCCAAATATGGCAGTACCAACACGAACAATAGTAGCACCTTCGGCTATTGCGGCTTCTATGTCGTTACTCATGCCCATAGAGAGCGTATCTAATTCTACTGCAATACCATTTTGGTTTAAGTTTTCTTGTAAAGAATCTTTGAGTTTCGTAACTTGCGCAAATACTTCACGCTGTTTTATAAAGTCATCCTCAGGAGCCGGGATCACCATCAAGCCGCGAAGCTTTATCTTCGGTAGTTGTGCTATTTGTTGAGCCAAAGGGATAAGTTCATCAGGACTAATACCTGATTTACTCTGTTCTCCACTGATATTCACTTGTAAACAAATCGATAACGGTGGCATCTCACCCGGTCGGTTATCACTCAAGCGCTGCGCTATTTTCAGACGATCAACCGCATGTACCCAGCTAGCTACTTCGCTAATCTTTTTGGCTTTATTAGACTGCAAGGGGCCAATGAAATGCCAATCTATATCTAAGTCACTAAGCTGTTGGTTTTTATCTACTAACTCTTGTACATAATTTTCGCCAAATGCGCGTTGACCAAAGTCATAAGCTTCGCGAATTTTATCAATGGTATGGCGTTTACTGACTGCGAGTAATTGAGCAGAGTTTTTAGGGCGTTGATATTGAGTTAGATATTCATCTATCTTTGCACCGATTATCTGGAGATTGTCTCTGATTTTAGTCATATGTGTTAAGTTTGAACTCTATAAGCCAGTTGTATAAATTTCTAGGGATTTTATCTCGAGTGAGATTAACACTAAAAGTTAACGCACTAACAGTGTTAAGAAAATAGTCACCAAATAACTAGGTTTAAATATTAATAACAATAAAAAAAGTACTTTCTTATGGATATTACACAGTTACTAGCCTTTACGGTTAAAAACAAAGCTTCAGATTTACATATTTCAGCGGGTGAACCACCTATTATTCGTGTTGACGGCGATATGCGTCGTGTGAATATGCCGGCAATGGAGCACAAAGAAGTTCACAGCATGGTGTATGACATCATGAATGATAAGCAACGTAAGGCTTACGAAGAACATTGGGAAACTGACTTTTCGTTTGAAATTCCTGGAGTTGCTCGTTTTCGTGTTAATGCATTTAACCAAAATCGTGGTGCAGCTGCTGTATTTCGTACTATTCCGAGTAAAATACTTTCTTTGGAAGATCTGGATGCTCCTGCTATTTTCAAAAAAATATCAGATAAACCACGTGGCTTAGTGCTTGTCACCGGGCCAACAGGTTCTGGTAAGTCTACGACTCTAGCAGCAATGGTTGACTATAAAAATGAAACTGAACACGGTCATATTTTAACCATCGAAGATCCAATAGAATTTGTTCATCAAAGTAAAAAAAGTTTGATAAATCAACGTGAAGTACATCGTGATACTCAAAGTTTTGAGGCATCGCTTCGTTCAGCACTTCGTGAAGACCCAGATACTATTTTGGTTGGTGAATTGCGTGATTTAGAAACGATTCGCTTAGCCTTAACGGCTGCAGAAACTGGGCATCTCGTTTTCGGTACATTACATACAACCTCTGCTCCTAAAACTATCGACCGTATTGTTGATGTATTTCCAGCGGCAGAGAAAGACATGGTTCGTTCGATGATTTCATCATCATTACAAGCAGTCATCTCGCAGACGCTTCTGAAACGAGCTCAAGGCGGACGTGTTGCTGCACATGAAATATTGATTGGTACAAACGCAGTTCGCAGTATGATAAAAGAGAACAAAATAGCTCAAATGAAATCAGCACTACAAACTGGCGCATCAGATGGTATGCAAACCATGGATCAGAGTTTACAAAAACTCATGACATTGGGCCATATCACTCGTGAAGTGGCATTGAAGAAAGCTGATAATCCTAAAGCATTAATGGAAAGAGCTTAATTTTATAATTGTTGTGTTCGTGTTCTAAATAATAAAAATAACTAAATAAAGTGAATTGGAAAAATGGATAAAGATAGCGCAATAAGTTACGTACATCAGTTGTTACATGCAACTCTGGACAAAAATGCCTCAGATTTGTTTATTACTTCTTTAGCGGCACCATCGGTTAAAACTGACGGGGAAATGAAGCCACTTTCAGATCAGAAACTCAATGCAGAACAAGCGGGTTTCATTGTTCGTTCTATTATGAACGATAAGCAGATGAAAGAATATGAAGAGCATATGGAGTGTAATTTCGCCATTAGCTTACCTGGTAAAGGTCGTTTCCGTGTCAATACGTTTACTCAACGTGGCGCACCAGGCATGGTTTTACGACATATTCCTGATTACATACCTTCATTTAAAGAACTAACTTTACCGCCTATTTTAAAAGATGTCGCAATGACAAAACGTGGCCTGGTAATTATGGTTGGTGCAACAGGTTCTGGTAAATCAACCAGTTTGGCCTCAATGGTTGATTTCCGTAATAAGAATTCGGCTGGTCATATTGTAACAATTGAAGACCCGATCGAATTTACACACGAGCACCACGGTTGTTTAGTCACACAGCGTGAAGTTGGTGTGGATACGGTGAGCTACGACGTAGCGATGAAAAATACACTACGACAAGCGCCTGATGTTATTTTATTAGGTGAGGTTCGTGACAGAGAAACGATGGAATACGCGATTGCCTATGCAGAAACAGGTCATCTCTGTTTAACCACATTACACGCAAATAGTACTAACCAGGCGATAGATCGTATTATTAACTTTTTCCCTGAAGAAAGACGCGATCAATTATTAATGGATTTATCATTGAATCTTAAAGGCGTTGTTTCACAGCGTTTGGTTCGTAAAGTGAAGGGTGATGGTCGTTTGCCAGCAGTAGAGGTGATGTTAAATACACCAATGATGGCTGATTTGATTTACAAAGGTGATATTCCTGCGATTAAAGAATTAATTTCAAAATCAAATAATCTTGGTATGTGTACCTTTGATCAAGCAATTTTCCGTTTAATAGACGCTGGATTGATATCTGTTAAAGAAGGTTTACGTAATGCTGATTCGGTTAACGATTTACGCTTACAGTTGAAGTTGAATAGCCGTCAAGCTAAGAAAGGTGATTTCTTCCAAGGTACTGAAGAATTATCGATGGAAACTCTTGATGACTATATGCCGACAAAGTAGTTAATGACCATATAGGTAAAAATTAAATAAACTAATAACTTACAGTAAAAAAAATAATCAGAAAACATGAAAAATGTTCCTTTAAGAGCTAAAAAAATATGAAAATAGTACCTTACCTAGAATTTATGGTTAAGCGAGATGCTTCGGATTTATATCTAACTACGGGCGCGTTTGCTTCAATTAAAGTAATGGGAAGCATGGAACATATTTCCAAAAATAAGTTGATGCCAGGAGTTATTGGAGCATTTGCTAAAGAGCTTATGTCAGATAAAGAATGGGCTGTATTTCATCGAACTAAAGAGATGAATAAAGGCGTTTCGATTCGAGATTTGGGTCGCTTCCGAGTAAATGTTTATTTTCAGCGTGGCGAAATTTCAATGGTTATTCGTTATGTAAAGTCAGATATTAAAGCGCCTGAAGATTTAGGTTTACCTGAAGTGTTAAAAGACTTAGTGATGAAAAAAGAAGGTTTATTCCTGTTTGTTGGTTCAACTGGCGCAGGAAAATCAACCTCTATGGCGTCATTGATTCAATATAGAAATCAGCGTGATGCTGGTCATATTCTAACTATTGAAGATCCTATTGAATTTACGTACCGCCATGATAAATCAATCATTGGTCAACGTGAGGTAGGATTTGATACTCATTCATATGAAAACGCAATGCGCGAAGCGATGCGTGAAGCACCTGATGTTATTATGGTGGGCGAGATTCGAAGTCCTACAACGGTAGAAGCTGCAATGGGCTTTGCCGATACGGGTCATTTAGTTATCAGTACTCTCCATGCAACCGGAGCTGTACAGGCGATTGAGCGCATTACTCATTTATTACCTTCTGATCAAAAAGAACGTGTTTTGATGGATTTATCTTTAAATTTGAACGCAATTATTGCGCAGCGTTTAATTCCTAGTACTGAAGGTAAGTATGCATTGGCGACTGAAGTCATGGTAAATACCCCGTTTTCTGCTGAAATCATTCGTAAAGGTCGAATGCAAGAACTGAAAACCATCATCGAAAAAGGTAGTGCTGACGGTATGCATACCTTTGATCAATCATTAGCAGAACTCTTTAAAGCAGGCAAAATCAGTCGTGAAAATGCATTGGAGAATGCCAGCTCTAAAAATAACCTAGAATGGATGTTGAGCTTTGATTCAAATGCAGAAGGAAAGTCTGAAAAATCCGTTAATAGTAAGCCTTCCTTATCAGGTGCATTACCTACTCTAGGCTAACCTAAAGCCAATTCGATACAAATAACAAAATCGACAAGCCCTTCTGCAGGCGAATATTTACCTGCGGAAGAACATGCTATAGTCTTAAGTAATTAGTTTTATTCTTAATTTCTAAAAAGGTGTTTCCATTGAATATTACAGACTTGTTGTTTGATAAAAAAATTCAAATGCAATTTCAGAATTTGCTGATACTTTTGAAATAAACGAATCTCAAGCTAAAGATGCAATCTCATCGTTGGCAAACTCACTGACTAAAGGGCTGGGTGCAAATACCCAAGATATAAAAGGTCTCGACGGCCTAATGGATGCCTTAGAAGCAGGTAAACATTCGCGTTATTTAGATGAACCTTCGATACTTGGGCGGAAAGAAACAACCCAAGATGGTAACGATATTTTAGGTCATATTTTTGGCAATAAAGATGTGAGTCGTCATGTTGCTAAACGCACCTCAAAAGAGACTGGTCTTGGTGCTAGTTTACTGAAAAAATGTTACCTGTAGTTGCTACGATGGTGATGGGCGGCCTGGGTAAAAAATTGCTAGGCGGAGGCGGCGGATCTACTTCTCGTCAAGAATCAACTGGCTTTATAACACAATTATTGGATCGCGATAAAGATGGATCAATGATTGATGATGTTTTGGGAATGGCGTTTAAAGCGTTTATGTCTCGTTAGATTTGTTTATCTAAATAGAAATATGCAAAAAGGCGGTACCTCTTTATATTCCCTAAGGGTTAAGAGGTAATAGAGCAATTTCAGCAGGGAAATACTGAGGAAGGTCGTAGCAAAGAATTGGGCCTTCAAAGTTTAAAAAGACCCCCCACCTTTTTGTCTGTTTTCACAAAAAGCGATTCACAATATCGTTTACAAATAGATAACCTTTGTCGCTTGGTTTATAACGATTTTCAGTTTTAACAATCAAACCATCTTTAATCAAAGTTTCAAGTCTCTCTGATACCTCCGAAAATGCTAACCACGTTCGTTGCTCAAAAAGCTCTGCGGTAAAACCGCTTTTCAGGCGTGCAATATTCAGCATAAATTCAAAGATCACATCGTCTTTTTTTAAAGGCTTTTCAGTAGATCGAGCCTTATTATCTAAAGCTTGTTTCATATATTCTTCAGGATGTCTAAATTTTGTATGTCGAGTAATTGAGCCATCAGGCATTGTTATTTTTCCATGAGCTCCAGCACCAATTCCCAGATAATCACCAAACTGCCAATAATTCATATTATGTTTTGATTGCTGATTTTTGCGAGCATAAGCGGACACTTCATATTGTTCGTAACCAGTTCTTTTGAGTAGTTCTTGGCCCTGTTGCTGAATTTCCCAGATCAGTTCGTCATTAGGAACAGGCGGTGGCGAATAATGGAATAAGGTGTTCTCTTCAATTGTTAGTTGATACCAAGAGATGTGATTGGGTTTCGTCGCTATGGCTAGTTCTAAATCACGGAGAGCTTCTTCGACAGTTTGTTTAGGCAAGCCAAACATCAAATCTAAATTGAAATTGTTAAATCCTGAGGTTTGAACAATACCGGCAGCTTTCAGCGCTTCATTACTATCATGAACACGCCCTAGAGCTTTTAAATGTTGATCGTTATAACTTTGTACCCCAATTGATAAACGATTGATTCCTGCTTCGCGAAAGCCGCTGAAACGTTCTTGCTCGAAAGTCCCGGGATTCGCCTCCATAGTAATTTCAATATTAGGTCGAATATTTAAACGCTCGCGCAAGCTTCGCAATAATCTGTCGATGCCCGCTGCTGAGAAAAGGCTAGGTGTGCCGCCTCCGATAAAGATCGATTCAATTGAACGTCCCCAGATATTAGGTAATTCATTTTCAAGGTCTTTAATCAGTGCATCTAAATATCGTTCTTCAGGAATTTCATTTTTAGCCTCATGAGAATTAAAATCACAATAAGGGCATTTTTTTATACACCATGGGATATGGATATATAAGCTCAGCGGGATAGGTGTAGGTTCAGGCATAGAAAGATTAATCCCGCTCAGATAAATGATCTGTGACAAAATTACTTAATGTCACAAAGTCTGAAACAGTTAAGTTTTCTGCGCGCTTACTGGGGTCGATACCAAGTTGCTCAATTTGTTCTGCACTGATGATTTTTTTAAGGTTGTTTCGCAAGGTTTTACGACGCATTGAGAATGCTTGAGTGACTAGCGCTGAAAGATTTTTTTCATCTTTAGCGATATGTACCTGATTTTCCCAAGGGGACAATCGTAAAATAGCGGAGTCTACTTTAGGTGGAGGATCAAACGACTCTGGGCCAACAAAAAATAAATATTCGGTTTTACAGTGATACTGCACCATCACAGATAAGCGTCCATAAGTCTTACTATTAGGCTCTGCAGTAATGCGATTTACTACTTCATTTTGTAGCATAAAGTGCATATCACTAATTTTATCTTTAAAGTTGAGTAGATGAAAAATTAAGGGTGTGGAAATATTGTAAGGTAAGTTGCCCACCACTCTAAGTTTGGATTGGTTTCCGAGTAATGAAGTAAAATCAAATTTAAGCGCATCAACACCATGTATGGTTAATTTAGGGTTATTCCTTTGTTGCAATCTGGCAATAACATCCCGATCTATTTCAACCACATCTAAAGCGTTGATCTTTTCTATCAAAGGAAAGGTTAAAGCACCTAAGCCTGGACCTATTTCTACAATTTTGTCATTAGGATCTGGGTTGATCTCATAAATCAACTTTTCTATGACCGAAAAATCACTAAGGAAGTGTTGTCCGAAACGTTTTTTAGTTTTGTAATGTTGCATTGTTAGACGTCTCTTTTCTTTGTAGGTTTTGTGTATTGACTAAAATGTACTAAGACTAAAAAGCCCCTCAACGGGGGCTTTAATAGTTAAAATAGTATGATTGATGTTAGCGTATTTTTAACTCAACACGTCTATTTTTCAATCGTCCTACTTCAGTATCATTTGGGGCGATTGGATTACTCTCACCATAACCTTTAGTGCTTATTCTGGCAGCGTCCACACCCTGTTCGATAAATTGGATTGCAACTGCATTTGCTCGACGTTTTGACAGTTTTTGGTTAATTGATTTAATCCCAAGACCATCTGTATGACCAGCTATTTCTACATTAATGCTTGGGTTTGCATTAAGAGCAGCAGCGGCTGTATTGATAACAGGTAAAGAATTAAATGTTAATCGGTCTGAACCTGTAGCAAAATTTACATCTTCAAGAGTTATGCTTTCATTGACGATACAACCAAATTTATTTACAGAACTGCTAGTGCTTGTATTTGGACAAAGATCGTTAGCATCAGGGATTTTATCACCATCGGCATCTAAAATTTCTGGGCAACCGATATTATTTACCGAACTCCCTAATGGTGATGATGAACATTGGTCAAGCTCATTCACCACGCCATCATTATCATTATCTAGCATGGCAGCAGTTAATTTATCTGCCACTTCGAGATTCTCTTCTTTCAAGTCTTTGTAAGCACTTTTAATAGATTCTAGTTCTTGGGTTACTGAAGACAAATTTGTGAGTTGACGTTTTTGGTTTGAAGAATCAGATTCCATGGTCGAAATCTTACTAGAGAGTGTTTTTCTCATATTTTCTGAGTCATCTAGTTTCTTCTTTAAGTCATTCATTGCAGTTTTTGAAGAATCTAAGCTAGCACTTAAGGTCTTAGCTGTTGTGATTTTATCCTGCATCTCAAGATTTTGGTTTTTTAAATTATCAAATTTATTCTTTAAATTAGTTTTTGTCTTATTGATATCAAAGATTCTTTGCTTTAATTCAATATTTTCATCATTACGATCTTTATAAGCACTTTTTAGTGCTGTCAGTTCAGCGGTAGATTGATCGAATAAAGCTAACTTACGAGTCTTTTGGCTATCGGTTGATTTCATTGTCTCGATTTGAGAAAAAAGCGTTTTATTGCTGTTACTTAGCTTTAGCAATGTATCCTTTAACGATTGAACCTGGTTATTACGCTCTTTGTAAGCACTTTTTAATGCAGATAATTCTGCAGATGATTGATCTAGTAAGCCAAGCTTTCTGGTATTTTGACTCGCCTCATTTTCTAATTTTTCGATTTTAGAACGTAATGTCTTATTTAAATCATCTAGCTCTGCTGTTTTTGCTTTTAAAGCAGCAGCTTCATCATTGCGCTCTTTATAGGCACTTTTAAGCGCAGTCAATTCAGCCGAAGTTTGATCGAATAAACCAAGCTTTCTAGTATTTTCGCTCGCATCGCTTTCGAATGTTGTGACTTTAGAGAGTAATGTTTTATTGATATTATCTAGTTCACCATTTTTCTCTTTTAAAGTAGCAGCTTCATCATTACGTTCTTTATAAGCACTTTTAAGGGCTGTTAATTCAGCCGATGTTTGGTCGAGTAACCCAAGTTTTCTTATGTTATGACTAGATTCAGACTTTAGTGTCCCAATCTCAGTGAGTAATGATTTGTTACTGTCTTCTATTGCTAAGAGTTTCGACTTTAGTGTTGTTGCTTCATCATTACGTTCTTTGTAAGCACTCTTAAGTGCTGTTAATTCTGCTGTTGATTGATCTAACAAACCTAACTTACGAGTTTGTTGACTATCGGTTTGCTGCATTTTATCTAGCTCTGATTTTAGCGATTTATTTGCATTATCTAATTCAACAATTTTTTCTTTAAGTAGAGCATTATTCTCGTTTGATTCGGCAGCAGCACTTTGTAAATCTACTAATTCTTCTTGCGTTTGTTCTTCTGCCGATATCTTTTCATTTAAAGAAATAATTTCGATTTTTTGTCCTTCAATACTCTCTTCAAGTAGTTTTGATGAGATTTCAAGATCATCTAAACTCGTTTTTAATGTTTCTACTTCTTGACTTTTTAACGTGTAAGCATCTTCTAAGGTTTGTACTTTTACATCAGTAACACTACTTTTTTCTCTTAATACTCCAAAGTATGCGATCTGTTTTTTTAGAGAAGATACCTCTTCATTTCTCTGTTGGTATGAGTCTTTTAATTCACCGAACTTTGTTGATAGGTCCTGAGATTCTTGATCAGCGTTACTACTTTGTTCTCTTAATGTTTCAAAGTAGGCGATCTGCTTTTTTAGAGAAGAAATCTCTTCTTTTCTCTGATGGTATGAGTCTTTTAATTCACCGAGTTCTGCTGATAGGGTTTGTGCTTCTGGATCAGCATTACTACTTTGTTCTCTTAATGTTTCAAAGTAGGTGATCTGCTTTTCTAGAGAAGAAACCTCTTCATTTCTCTGTTGGTATGAGTTTTTTAGTTCACTGAGCTCTTCCGATAAGATTTGTACCTTTGGATCAGCAACACTATTTTGTTTTCTTAATTCTTCAAAGTAGGTGATCTGCTCTTTAAGAGAGGCCACTTCTTCATTTCGTTGTAGATATGAGTTTTTTAATTCAGTAAGTTCTGTTGATTCTTGTTTATCTGTAGACAACAAGGATTGTTGTGACTTTGTTGTTGATTCAGTAATTTCTAGTTTAGAAACTAGAGTTTTATTTTCATCACTAAGTTTACTTATTTTCTCTTGTAATAATGAAACTGTTTTTTCAAACATTTCATTTTCAAAGTCAGCATTTTTTGCAGTAGCGTGTAATTCTTCTAATAAGTTAGTGGCTTGTGACTGATTGTCTTGAAGAGCCATTTCAAGCTCATGGATTCTACTTTTAAGGTTATTACTACCTAATGTAGTTTCTTCAGTACTTTCAGTATTATTTGATTCATTTACTGAGGCTGTTTGTGGCTCAATTGCAGCTATTTCTAGCTCTTCATTCTTATCACTAATCATATTATAACTAGTGGTAATGTTACTGCTAAAGAAAGGGCTAGGAGGGGGTAATATATATTGAGCTTCATTAATTGATGACTGAGAAGCATCTTGTGATGTAGCAGACGTTTTATCTGAATTATTTGCATGGCCAATCTGTAGCGTCATCATTAGAAAAGCAGCTATTAATGAAGTTTTTAATACAGTGTTCATATGTATACCTCGAGTAAAAGTTATTCTATTAGTTGCTGCCAAGCCCAAAGTCTCTGCGAGCTGCGGCTATTGTAATTGTAAACCCTGCAATAACATCAATAAACGCCATTATTGTTAATAATAAAAATGTTGAATCTCCCTTCTCTCCAGCCGTCCATGGAAATACCATCCAAGAGACTAAGAAAGCGACAAACACGATAGTAGATAAAGTATGGTCAATAATAGAGATACTCGATGTTCTTGTAGATTTGAATATCTCTATATATAAAGTAATTAATCCTACTACTGTTATGACTCCACCCCAAGTAGGTGCCCATTCTTTTCCCGATGGTAATGCTAAGCCAAATATTATGTCATTGAGTTTGTCAGGGAAATGCCCAGACTGATTTAATCCCCAAAATGCCGCTAATATAAAAGCAAACAAAGGAATGAATTTTAAAATACTCATGTCTACATTTTACCCCTTTTTAATAGGTAGAGATTAAACACATTTTAGTTCTGATTACTTTGTTGATTTTGAATAAAAATTCTTAATCAATAGTTAAAACAATAAATTACGTAACTACTTATTGGTTTTTCAAGCAATATCAACACAAGTAATTCCAGTATAACTAAAGAAGACCTTAGTTACATGAAATGGGTCAATAAATAATCTTATCTCTCTAATATAAAAAAAGTACTGGTCTCAATTTCCTGATAAATGGTACCAGTCGTAGTTAAGCTCTGACGAGAGGAAACGACTCTTTTTACAAGACATTAGATAATTCTTACATGCTAAATGCGTAATGGATGTAAGCGGTAAATACATCGCCCCATAGTATGAAGCGATGTTTATTTACACCTAATCAATTTTGTATAGAGAGATGAAGCAATGAAAAACAAAACTACAACATACAAATGGGCATATTTACCGTTTGTATTCAGTTCAGCTGCAATACTTGCAACCCAAGCAACTGCTGGTCCATCTGGTAGCCAACGTTACCAAGATGCAAAACAAGTTAACAGCATCAACCACGAATATGTGGGTGGCGATCACTCTATCGGTTTCGGTGTTGATGACGAAGGCAATGTTGATGCACAATTTGATGCAGCAATATCAAGAAGTGATGAACACAGAACAGGTGTTGGTCTTTGGGCAGGTTACGACCTTACCGGTGATAATCAAGGAGTCCTTGGTCGCGGTGGTCAAGTAAACCATGCTTGGGTATCTAAAGATGCATCTGGTCAAGTTACTCACGTTAATAAAACATTCGCTGCATACGATCGCAACGAAGTAGGACATGACAAAGCAACTGTTGGTTATGGCCAAGAGAATGAAAATTTATTCTGGGATGGACGAGTTAGTAAAGGTCTATCAGGCGGAAAAGATAAGCGAACTGTCGGAACAACTGTTGTAACTGATCGTGCATATGATTGGGGTGTTGGAGCTACAGTAGGTAAGTTCCTTCCTGGTGCAAATGCTCGTATTCGTGCCGGTATAGATCATGAGTGGAGTAACAAAGTAGGTTCAGGTGAAAGTAATGCGCGTAATACAACTCTTTCTGCAGGAATTGAAAAATTCTTTCAAGGAACAGGTCATAGTCTTTCACTAGATGTTGCTGGCTCTAAGAACAGTGGTGGATATAGGTTTGCTAATGATGATGATACAGATGTAACTGGTAGACTTGGATACAAGTACGACTTCGGTGGTGCAAGTATTTACCAACCAGACAGACGTTACCGTCGTGTTCGTGTAGAGGTACCTGGTAAATCTGTACCTGCATATAAGACAGTTCCAGTCTATGCTAAGAAAACTATCCGTACACCTTATAAGCAGTTAGTGAAGAGTACTATGGAGCTAGAGGGTCAAACCTTCTTCAAACTTAACAGCTCTAAGCTAATTCCTTCTGCGCAAACGCGTTTGAAGCAAATTGCAGGACAAATTCGTAAGACAGGTTATAAAGGTTCAATACGTATCACAGGTAATACTTGTGGTTTAGGTGATGCTCGTTATGACCAGATTCTTTCTGAGAAGCGTGCTAAAGAGGTAAGAAACTTCCTAATCAAGAATGGATTCAATCCTAACCACTTAATCGCTCGCGGTTTAGGTAAAGGACATCCTAAGTACGACCGTACTCCTGATCAAGATTTCAAGAACCGTCGTGTAGATATTGAATATGTTTCTGAAAAGCAGGCATATAAAACAGGTTATAAGACAGAACAAAAAACTGTTCAAACCGGTACTCGTAAAGTTCAATTACCAGGTGCACCAGGCGCTCCTCGTGTTATCTGGAAAACTGAAGCGATTCCAACATCTCCAGCTTGGATTCAACGTGCATTAAACAACAATATTAAGCATGACCGTAACGTAAATACATATACAACT
>JBALXO010000050.1:0-13271 GCA_036960615.1 Cocleimonas sp.
GTAACACAGCGATCATAACCACCCACACGTGTCAATACATCACGCATTTCGTGATCTACAACACCTTCCATTGGAGCTAAAAATATACGCACGTTTAGATTTAATCAGATAATTCATTAAAAAACGGGATTATAGGGTTTTTTATCTGTTTAGATAGTTTAAATGACACCCCTCACCTTTTATGGGTTTTGTTATTTCATAAAATGAAAACTTAACCTTCGGCCGTCGTCATTACGTTCCAATGAAGTTTACGCTTCGCTCCAGCTGCCATTTTTGCTTATCATAGATTTAAAAAGGTAGATTTTACCTGCTAGCTCACTCAAATGTTTTAGCTAGTTAATGGTTATTTTTCTGTGATCTGTTGAATAATGGCTGGTTTAACTAATTCCCCAATGATTCGACTGTCTATTTCTAATCAATATCTAAATAATTCCGAATATCTAAAGACGTAATAGGTAATGTATCTAACAATACTAATTAACATCCAAAAGTTTGATCTAGGTTAAACTTTTCCAAAAGCGTAACTTTATACTTCTCTCAACAGACAACCGAGAGAATTAAATGCAAACCTATTACAACGATAAAGTCGTCAGACAGTTTACTTTCATGACTATTTTTTGGGGTATTATTGGAATGTTGGTCGGCGTAGTTATTGCTGCTCAATTATGGATTCCAGGCCTCAATTTTGATATTCCATGGCTGACCTACAGCCGTCTAAGACCACTACATACCAATGCGGTTATTTTTGCTTTTGGTGGCTCTGCCCTGATAGGCACGTCGTTATATGTGGTACAACGCACCTGTAGCGTTCGATTAATTTCAGATAAATTAGCAGCGTTTGTATTTTGGGGTTGGCAAACAGTTATCGTTTTAGCAGTTATTACTCTGCCGTTAGGTATTACGCAAAGTAAAGAATATGCGGAATTAGAATGGCCTATTGATATTCTCATAGCTGTCGTTTGGATAGCCTATGCAATATTATTTTTCGGTACTATCAATAAAAGAAAAATCAAACATGTCTATGTAGCAAATTGGTTTTATGGAGCCTTCATAATAACTATTGCGATGTTACATATTGTTAACAATCTAGCTCTACCCGTTTCTTTAACAAAATCTTATCCTATCTACACCGGTGCAGTAGATGCCATGGTGCAATGGTGGTATGGCCACAATGCAGTTGGTTTCTTTTTAACCGCTGGTTTTCTAGGGATGATGTATTACTTCATCCCGAAACATGTGGGTCGCCCTATTTATTCTTATCGCCTTTCAATCGTTCACTTTTGGGCATTGATTTCAATCTATATGTGGGCAGGCCCTCATCATCTTCATTACACCGCTTTACCAAACTGGATTCAGTCATTGGGAATGGTTTTCTCAATAATACTGTTAGCGCCAAGTTGGGGCGGCATGATCAACGGCATTATGACCTTATCTGGTGCCTGGGATCGTTTATACAAAGACCCTATCGTAAAAATGATGGTAGTCGCCCTATCCTTCTACGGCATGAGTACCTTTGAAGGCCCTCTAATGGCTATCAAAACAGTCAATGCACTTTCACATTATACAGACTGGACTATCGGCCACGTTCACTCGGGCGCATTAGGTTGGGTCGCTATGATGACAATCGCTTCGCTATATGTACTGATCCCACGTCTTTATGGCAAAAAAGAGATGTATAGCACTGCCTTAATCAACACTCACTTTTGGTTAGCAACTATTGGAATTTTGGTTTATGTAGTTTCTATGTGGATTGCAGGCGTCATGCAAGGACTCATGTGGAGAACATTTAACACATTACCTGATGATGGCACTTTGAAATATACCTTCATAGAGAGTATCGCAGCTACCAAACCTTACTATGCCTTTAGATTATTAGGCGGAATTCTATTCTTAACAGGAATGTTCATCATGGCTTACAACGTTTACAAAACAGTAAATAAGAAGCAACCAGCGAAAGCTCTTATCCCTCAAGCTGTTGGCGCATAAGGAGAACACTATGCAACACCAAACCTTAGAAAAAAATATCAACCTGATGGCCGTTTTTATTGTTCTAGTTATAAGTGTGGCGGGCATTATTGAGATAGTCCCTTTAATGACGCAGAAAGAGGTGCGTGAACCTGCTCCAGGAATTAAGCCATATACACCCTTGCAGTTAGCTGGTCGAGATGTCTATGTATCTGAGGGGTGTTACAACTGTCACTCTCAAATGATAAGACCGTTTAGAAGTGAAGTTGAAAGATATGGTCCTTACTCTGTTGCAGGAGAGTCTGTTTATGATCGTCCTCACCAGTGGGGCTCAAAACGAACAGGTCCAGATTTAGCTCGAATAGGAGGTCGGTATTCTGACGATTGGCATCGTGTACATTTGATGAACCCACGTGATCTTGTTCCTGAATCAAATATGCCAGGTTATCCATGGCTTGCTGAAAATACCTTAGACCCGAATTTAATGAAGAATAAGATTAAAGGTTTGCAAATGTTAGGTGACCCTTATTCTGATGACGTATTTAAAACGATAGAAAAAGATTTTGAAGGTAAAACTGAAATGGATGCCTTAATTATCTATTTGCAGCACATGGGTGTTAACGCAACCGGAAGACAACGGAATAACTAGAGGTTCTAAAAATGAATGTTGACGATGTAATTAGAGGATCAATTCTTGTGCTTTTATTAATCGCATTCTTAGGAATGGTTGCATGGGCTTGGAGTAAAAAAAGGCATCAGGATTTTGAAATTATGGGTCGCCTTCCCTTAGATGATGACGATGTTGAAATAAACAATGCTCAAATAACAAAGACAAAAGAGAGGTAGTGTTATGTTAGGAACTTTCTGGCATTGGTTAGTGGTTATAGGCTCAATTGCAAATATTTTAGCGTGTTGGTGGCTATTGCGTTGGTCTTCCAAGACTAAAGTTAATAGTAACAAAGACAATACCACAGGACATATTTGGGATGAGGATATAAAAGAACTCAATAATCCCTTACCACGCTGGTGGCTTGGATTGTTCTATGGCTCTATTGTATTCGCATTAGTTTACTTAGTTTTTTACCCAGGTCTTGGAAACTATAAAGGGACTTTAGGATGGACTCAGGAAAATCAACTAGCAGAAAACACAGCAAAGGTAGAATCTAAAATTGCTGAAACTCAAAAATTCTGGAATGAATATAGTTCGGATGACTTAGTAGATAACCGCTCTGCGCTAGAAACAGGTAAACGCATCTTCGCCAATAATTGTGCAATGTGTCACGGTTCAGGTGGACAGGGAGCTACCGGCTACCCTAACTTGACTGATGCTTCATGGCAATGGGGAGAGAATTTTGATCAGATTGTAGACATCATCACAAACGGGCGAACTGCCGCGATGATACCGTGGAAAGCAACGCTAGGTGAACAAGGTGTCAAAGAAGTATCAGCCTATGTTCGCAAACTGGGGGGTCTTAAGCATGATAAGGACATAGCGGAGATAGGTAAAACTCACTATGACAAAACCTGTATTGGTTGTCATGGAGCAACTGGTAAAGGCTTACAGGTACTAGGAGCACTCAATCTTACGGATAAAGCATGGCTTTATGGAAGTGACGATGAAGCATTGTATGAAACCATAGCAAATGGCCGCAAAGGACAAATGCCATCGCATAAGAACTTATTAAACAGCTATAGAATTAGAGCTGTTGCAGCTTATGTTATGAGTTTATCTAAACCTATGAGTGAAGAGCAAAATGTCGGATCAAACTGAGATTAACTCTGAACAATGGTCTTTTAAAAAAAGAACCATAGCGCAAGTTCTTTGGCTTTCTTTTTTATGTGCAGCGATTGGATTTTTTATTATCTTTGGCGTCATAGACCCAGGCTCATTAGATCTCGCTTTTTCGTTCCATTTTCCACTTACACGAGAACTTGGCTACGGTTTAGGGTTCTTATTCTTATTTTTTATTTGTTTTCTAGCATCGAGTTTGACCGCATGGATGTTATGTAAAGAAAGAAAAGATAAGGGCGAGTAATTGTTATGTCTACTCATCAAATAAATCTTGATTCTCTTTATCAAAAAGAGGCAAAAGTACAGCCACGAACCGTAACGGGTAAATTCGCACGTTTACGTCTTCTTTCAGTTTCCATTTTACTAGGCTTATTCTACGGTTTACCTTGGATTCAATGGGGTGAAAATCAAATAGTATTGTTTGATTTACCCGCTCGTAAATTTCATGTTTTTGGCATAACCTTTTGGCCACAGGACTTCATTTTTCTAGCGATACTACTGATAATAGCAGGCCTATCATTATTCTTTTTCACAGCACTCGCAGGCCGAGTATGGTGTGGCTTCGCCTGTCCGCAAACTGTTTGGACTGAAGTATTCATGTTAGTTGAAAGATGGGTTGAAGGTGATCGTAACAAACGCATGAGACTGGACCAAAGTGCTTGGACAAGAGAAAAAATATTTAAAAAAGGACTCAAACAATTTCTCTGGATTTTGTTAGCAATCTGGACAGGTTTTACCTTTGTTGGTTTCTTTAGCCCAATTCGCGAATTAGCCGTTGAACTAGTAACTTTTACAATTAGCGGCTGGGCTTTGTTTTGGATTTTATTTTATGGCTTTGCTACCTATGGCAATGCCGGAATATTAAGAGAACAAGTGTGTAAATACATGTGTCCTTATGCGCGTTTTCAGGGGGCGATGTTTGACGAAGATACTTTAATCATTACTTATGATGAGAAACGAGGTGAGCCACGTGGATCACGTAAACGCAATAGCGATCCAGCAGAAAAAGGCCTGGGTTCATGTATTGATTGCACCCTTTGTGTACAAGTCTGTCCGACAGGTATCGATATCCGTGAAGGCCTTCAATACGAATGTATTGCCTGTGCAGCCTGTATTGATGTTTGTGATCAAGTCATGGAAAAAATGGATTACCCCAAAGGCTTAATACGTTACAGCACTGGTAACAGTATTGAAGGTAAAAAAACTAAGATATTTCGCCCTAGAATTCTTATTTATGGAACAATTCTAAGTGCTTTAATTCTAACTTTAGGATACTCCATAGCCACGAGAGAGCTGGTGCTTGCTAAGTTTATTCATGATAGAAACGCCCTATTCACAAAAACAGATAATGGCAGCATTGAAAATGCTTACTCGCTAAGACTTGTGAATAAAACCGATCGTGCGCATGAATATAAGATTATTGAGCTTTCCCCTGCTTACTTAAAGATTGATACTAAAAGTTTCAAATTAGGTCCTGGCGAGAATAATGTATTTGCAGTTCGTTTAAATAAAGATTCATCAAGTACAGTAAGTAAGTCTGTTGATAAAGTGAACTTAACTATACAAGCAGTTGATGATCCAAGTATAGAAACACAACTAGAGGCTAAATTTTTAGCTCCTCTAAATTAGATCATCAAACTAATTTCGATTCCGTAATTTACATAAAAATTTAAGTGCAAATTTAAAAGGTGATTAACATGAACACACAGACACAACCCCAAACAGACAATAGAATGCCAATGGCCTGGTATAAAGTTCCAATAATGTGGCTTATGGTCGGCTTGTTAGGATTCACCGTTATATCAGGAATCTACTTATTTATACTAGCTCATGATACTAAAGACACTATAGTGCTTGAAAACGAGTTCACGCCGCTTAGTAAGAAACTGGCACTTCCTGAAAATATAATCCCATCGAAGCCAAACTCTGATTAACCCTGATGACTCAAGCTTGTTTCCATTGTGGTGATACGGTAAACCCAAAGTTAGGTTCTACTGCATCCGAATATCAAATTAAATACAAAAATGAATTACAAGCAGTATGTTGTATAGGGTGTAAAGCGGTTGCTGAATTTATAATAAGCTCAGAACACTCAAATGATTACTACGAACTACGAGAAAATTTAGGGACTAAAGTAGAGCCGGAATTTATTGATGAAATGACTCAATGGGAGTTTTACGATAATAAGTCCGAATTTTGGGGAGAACAAAGCGCTTCATCTAAAAACGGAAAAGAACTTTACTTAGATATTAATGGCATCCATTGCAGTGCTTGCAGTTGGTTAATACGAAATAAGCTACTGACTCTAGATGGCGTTCAAGTCAAAAGTATCGATGCAGCAACCGGCGTTGCAGTGATAGATTGGCAGCCCGATAAAACAAATTTCAGCCAGATATTAAAGACCATTTCTCTTTTGGGTTATCGCCCTAGCCTTCTTGGCGAAAAAATTAACGATGATGAAGAGCGTAATAGCGAACTCAAACGTTTGGTTGTCGCAGGTCTGGGCATGATGCAAGTCATGATGTATTCGGTTGCACTCTATGCAGGCGAATGGGATGGTATGGAACCTATTTATATCAAATTTTTAACATGGATAAGCTTATTTGTTACTACACCTGTTTTATTCTATTCAGGCCTCCCCTATATAAAAAATGCATTGATGAGTATCAGAAACTTTAGTGCACACATGGATATCCCGATTGCTTTAGCTATATGTTCTGCTTACACCTTAAGTTGCATTAACTTTTTTCGTGGTCAAGGCACTGTCTATTTTGATTCGGTCGTTATGTTTATTTTTTTCATATCCATTGCGCGCTTTATTCAACATCGCTTGCAATATAAAAACATGAAAACCCAGCAAGCGATTTCACGAATGTTGCCCAATTTCGTTAGCGTGGTATCGAATCAGAGTAATTCAGGAAAACTAAAAGAAAAACAGGTTCCTCTATCTTCAATTCAAGTGGATGAAGAACTCTCTATCGCATCGGGTGAAATAATACCCGTTGATGCCATTTTATTGTCTGAACACGCAGGTATAGAAGAGTCATTACTCACAGGTGAATCCGATTTAATCACCAAGACTAAAGGTGAAAAGTTATCTGCTGGAAGTATCAATACCTCTCAGTCAATCATAATCAAAACTACATCTACGTCACAAAACTCCACCTTATCCGTTCTCAGCCGCAGGCTGGCTACTAACAATCTAACAAAAAATGACTTTCAGTTACGACTCGCACGATTTGCCAGCTTCTTTGTAGTTGCCGTTTTAGGTATAGCCGCATTAACGCTTTTGTACTGGACCCGAGCAGGACAGTTCGAGAAAGGCTTAGAAGCGGCTTTAGCAGTATTGGTCATTAGTTGTCCCTGCGCTTTATCATTGGCTATTCCAGCTTCACTGGCGGCGTTATCACAAAGCTTACATAAACAAGGCATGCATGTGATGAATTCAAACGCCTTGCTTCAATTCAGCCGTGCCAAAACAATTCTATTCGATAAAACGGGGACCTTAACGGAAGTAAGTTTACCTGAAGAACAAATTAAGGTGATGAATGAAACAGATTTTGACCAACAACAATGTTTAGAAATTATTGCTGCTTTAGAAAAAAATTCGATTCATCCCGTTGCACGTGTTTTTCATACCTATGAAACACACTACTCGGTTAATAATTTTAAAGAAGTTAAAGGACAAGGTGTTTCAGGTTACATTGATGATTGCGAATATATTTTTGCTAAATCAGACTACTTAAAAACTTTGGGTGTTCTCCTACCCAAATCGTCAAAAAACAATCAATTACATCTAGTAAGAAAAACGATGGATGATTATCAAATATTAGCAAATATTAAACTCAATCAAAAATTACGTCCAAATACCAAAGTGACAATTACTAACTTGCAAAATGATGGTTTAGATATCCAAATAATCAGTGGCGATCAAAACCAATCAGTAGAAGAAATAGCATCACAACTAGGAATTCCAAAATATTTCAGCGAACAAAGTTCAGAGCAAAAAAATGAGTATATTGAAACACTACAAAAACAACACTTAGTCGCCGCGGTTGGTGATGGTATTAATGATGCTGAAATACTAAATAAAGCTAATATTTCATTATCGTTTACCCATGCGACCCATATTGCACAAGCATCGGCTGATGTTTTGCTAAGCGGACAATCGTTAGCTCCAGTGCATCATCTTTATATGGCCTGTAAAAAATTAAACGGCATAGTAAAAACAAATATTAGTTGGGCAATAACTTATAACGTTACTTTAATTCCATTAGCCACTATGGGATACATTCAGCCGTGGATGGCAGCCTTAGGCATGTCGCTAAGCTCACTCTTTGTAGTCATGAATGCGAGTCGCTTGAGTAAGGTGAAAATGCATAATCAGAATTTACAAAAAACTGAAATAAATAACCCTTTAGTAATGGGTAAAGTCGCATGAAAATAATCTTTGTATTAATTATTTTAGCGGTTATGTTGTTGTGCGTTGCCATAGTTATATTCTTTTGGGCGGTGAAAAAGAGACAATTTGATGACCTTGATGTGCATGCATATAGCGTCTTAAAAGAAGATAAATTTGAAAAAATATCTGATGAAAATATAAATACAAATCTTGATCAATCAACAAATAGAGCTATAAACAAGACAATCGGAAAAACAAAGTGAGTTTATTTACTCTCACATTTGCCGCATTCATCGCAGGAATTCTTGGAAGCTTACATTGTATTGGTATGTGTGGCGGCATTGCTTGCAGTGCAGGTTATGTTGATGGTAACTCGGTTAAAAATGCCGCCAGCAATGAGCATGAAATAAAATTTATTCAATACAAACCTTCACCATTTCTCAATACCTTAAAATTCAATTTTGGGCGCATCTTAAGCTACACCATACTCGGCGCTCTTTTCGCCACTGTTGGACATCACATAATTCATCTTAGTGATTCCCGCACAATTCTTAGTTATTTTCGTTATTTTTCAGCTCTGTTAATCGCCTTAATTGGATTTAAATATCTTTTTGATTTTCGTTTAATTGATAAGTTAGAAAAAGCCGGATATCACCTATGGTCATGGCTTAAAACAAAACTCAACATCAATAAGTATCTCTCTTCAAAAAGCTTAATACCATTAGGAATGGTCTGGGGCTTACTGCCCTGTGGACTTATTTATACCATGCTGATATCAGCTTCTTCCGCAGGGAGTATCTGGGGAGGCTCTTTAATAATGTTTACCTTTGGCTTGGGTACTTTACCTGCAATGCTTAGCATCAGTTCAATTACAAAAACTTTGAAAGAAAGTGCAAATAGCCAGTGGATGAAAACCGTATTTGGCATCGCATTGCTTATGCTTTCTCTATTGTTAGTGATGCTTGAAGTAAATTCTCCACCAAGTGACATCTGTCATAGTAACTAAAAAATATAAATATTTTGCTTTTTGAATACCAAATAATGACATCCAATTTTTACCTATTTTCAATTTTTTTTTGCTCAAACTGTAGGAAAATAGCACAATCTATACTATCTTCAGTAAGGTAAGCTTTATCTTTAATAAGGTAAACTTTTAATACCCATCTACCCTGGCATCTAATCAAGGAAGTTTTTAATGAATACTGTAAATCAAATACTAAAAACAAAAGGTAATGACGTTTTCACCATCGGGCCTAATACGCTGGCGATGGATGCATTAAAAATAATGGATGAAAAAGGATTTGGCGTTCTAGTTATTGTTGAAAATGAAGAGTTGAAAGGTTTGTTTACTGAAGGTGATTATATCAGTCGAGTCTTACTCAAGGGCCTAGATGCAAGTTCAACATTAGTCGATGATGTGATGACTAAGAATGTACTAACAATCACACCTAAGAAAACCTTGAATGAAAGTATGGAGCTGATGATAGAGAAAGATATTCGTTATTTTCCTGTAGTCGATGAAGGTAAGTTGCTTGGCGTTATTTCAGTTGGCGACTGCATAAAGAGAATCATCGTTGAACAACAAGAAACTATCGGGCTTCTTGAGCAATATATTCAGAGTTAAAAGACACCTCCCTACTTTTTGCCTGTTTTAAGTTCTTTGCTAATATCTACACAGCCATTTCCTTATGGGTATGTCTCTGCTAATTCCTTTTTAGTACTTTAACAAGCAAGAGTGTTTAAACTGTAGTCTTCCCAATACAACAACAAATCTGTAAGATTTGCATTTTTTAAAATAAAAGAGAATTCCTATGGGCCGCGCTTACCAAAACCGTAAAGATTCAATGGCTAAAACGTCTGATATGAAGGCGAAAGTATATAGCCGCTATGGCCGTGAAATATACGTTAGCGCTAAATCAGGTGGCTCTGATCCTGACGGAAATTTGAGTTTACGCGCTCTAATCGATCGAGCGAAGAAAGACCAAGTGCCAACACACGTTATCGACAAAGCGATTGAAAAATCACAAGGCGTTGGTGGCGAAGATTTTGCGCCTGCCCTGTATGAAGGTTTTGGACCAGCGGGTAGCATGGTATTAGTTGAATGTTTGACGGATAATCCTAATCGTACCTTTGGTGATGTACGCCAGTGTTTCACCAAATCTAAATGTAAATTAGGCACTCCAGGTACGGTTAATCATTTATTCGATCACTCAGCTATATTCGTGTTTAAAGGCAGTGACGAAGAATCAGTATTAGATGCTTTAATGGAAGCCGATGTAGACGTTTCGGATATAGAAGATGAAGATGGAATGATTTCAGTCTTCACTCCAAATACCGAATACTTCAAAGCTAAAACAGCGCTTTGGGAATTACTCGGTAAAGATTTTGAATTTGAAGTCGATGAGATTCAATATCTTGCGCAAAATTCTATGCCATTGGCTGGTGAAGATTTAGAACAGTTTGAAAGATTACTCGAACTACTTGATGATAATGATGATGTGCAGAATGTTTATCACAGTGTTGAGATGTAACACTTTTTAACTACAATAATACATATAAGTAGAATCAAAAAAAGCAGCTTTAAGCTGCTTTTTTATTGTCTGATATTTAGTTATAAAAAGCTATTTAGATAAACGCTTTACCCAAAAAGCCGCTCCACCTGCAACACCGACTGGCATTACAAAGAAATTCACAATCGGTATCATCATCAACACCGTTAAGATCCCACCGAAACCAAGCGCCATAGAACGATTTTTTCGCAATAAAGGCAATTCATCTTTAACAAACAGTTGATGATTTCCCATTGCAAAATCCGTGTATTGTAGTGATAACATCCAAGCACCATAGATTGCCCATGCAAATGGCGCTATAAAATTCACTACAGGAATGATGCTGATAATAATCAATACAGGTAACCATCTTAGCGAATACAGAACTTTACTCAATTCGCTAGCAATCGCCTTACCCGCATTTTTTAACGCGGTTTTATACCCTTGAAATTCTGGAATCGGCTGGCCATTGAGTTTCTGTTCAACACGCTCCGCCAACAAGGAGTTGAAGGGTGCAGCTATAAGGTTCGCAATAATGGTAAAGCTATAGAAAACCACAATAAAGATTAGTATAGCGAATATAGGCCAAAGCAACCATTCAAGCCAAAACAACCAGCTAGGCAACCAAGCCAACATTTTTGCCATTAAGACATCAAACTGAGATTTTGCTAGCCAAATAGCTCCGCTGAAAACACCGATATTGACTAATAGGGGGATAACAACAAAAGGACGAATACCTTTTTGAGTTATTAAGGAAAAGCCACTAAGTGCGTAGCCAATCCCTTTGAAAAAACCTGTAAACATGTCTTTGAGCCAATGTGCTTTTAATTCAATGAAACATACAGCATCAGTCAGCAAAAATCATTCACTACCCGCGGTTTCGACAACTAAAATTCGTGCTTCACCAACAGGATGTGCAACATGCTCAGTGCCAGCACCAGCATAAAAGATATCACCTACATTTAGCTTGACGATATGCGTTTCATTATTTTCCTTATAGTGCATATTGACCAAGCCATCTAATACAACAAACACTTCGTCACCATCATTAGTGTGCCATTTATATGGCTGATCAGTCCAATGTAGACGTGTCGTGATGCCATTCATATTGGCAATATCCAAAGCACCCCATGCTTTGTCAGCAACGAAGTCTTTAGCTTTGATTATTTTATGCATACGATAGTTTGCCTAAAATTCAACTTTATTTGATAGGTTTTTCAAGTACATAAATAGATTCTTTTAACTCATCCACACGGCTATCTAACATTTCTAAAGCATCCCTAATACCGCGATTATAAAAATACACTCCTATTTCTTCTGAGAAAAAATCTAGTAAAAATTCAGCATCGAAATTACCAATATCTTGATCTAGTTCCTCTTTTAAATACATTTTGATTTTAGGAACAAGTTGGTCTTTTTCTTCTTTGCTGAATTTTATAGGTGATGTCATAGAGTATATATAGTCGTATTGCTAAGGATTAAAGATTCCAAAAGCCTAATTATTGAGCTTTTAGACTTGTGTAGTATGCAGCTAAATCAGCAATAGTTTCATCACTTAAACCAACTGCCATTCCTGACATCATTGCATTTTTACGATCACCATCACGATAGGCTTTTATTGAGCTTACTAAGTAGCCTTCTTTTTGTCCTGCAAGGTTAGGAAATATATCAGCACCACTGATGCCTTCTGCGCCATGACAACCTGCACATGTTCCAGCTGCCGCTTTTCCTGCTGCTGCATCTCCTGCACTAGCATTGCTGATAGCAGTTAAAAGTAATAGAGAACAAACAGTAATTAATGATTTCTTCATTATAATTTCCTAAATAAATATAAAGTTAAAATTGAATTTATGATTTTCTAACATATAACAAACACATGAAATATTCCTCAGTATTATAGGCTAAACACTACTACTAACTAAATAGTCCATAACTATTCATAAACTCAAAGATTGTTAAAAAGTGGGGATGATCTTTTTTGTTTTTCCTGGAATTATTTAGGAGTATTAACAGGTTTAAACACCACATCAGTACTGGCAGGGTTATTTAGTAATTTATCCACAGGTCGAATCGGCCGTGAAACAAAATTACCACCACAATTAGGACAAACGCCCTTGAGCTCATTGTCAACGCAGTCATTACAAAACGTACATTCAAAAGAACATATCATCGCTTCGTTTGAATCTGGTGGAAGCAACTTATTACAATTTTCACAACTAGGTCGTAAGGCTAACATTTTAATATCCTATTTTATGGTTACGGATTTTGGTTTATAAAAAACTATGATATTGCCAATGATGGCTAGGAGTAATCCCAAAATCGCGATTGGAGTAAATGTATATCCTTCAAGGACTGTGGAGATACTTAAAGCCACAATGGGGAATAATACAGTCGCATAAGCAGATTTATTGGCTCCTATTCTGGCAATTAAACTTAGATAAGTTGCAAAGGCGATAACACTTCCTGGAACAACCAAATAGGCCAAAGACCATAGATATTTGGAGCTTGTATCAAAGCTGAAACTACCTACGTAAACCAAACTAATCACAAACATAATCATTGA
>JBALXO010000050.1:13371-26791 GCA_036960615.1 Cocleimonas sp.
TGCTCGGAATCACTTTGTACCAAAGTCGATTATTAATGACATTGAAAATAGTCGCTATTGAGAAAATCACTGATAACAAACCACTTTCTAAATGCACACTAGCAATATAAAAAAAGTAAAAATTAAAACAAAATAAACATGCGCCTTGTAACAGACAAAATAAATGATCTATAAGACTCAAACGATGCAAACGTTTACTCACAATTAAAAACAGAAACATCACAATTGAGGCTGCTAAAAAACGATAAAAAATAGAGTTTTCAATAGGAACTGTTCCTACTTGAAACTTAATAGCAATCCATGTGGTACCCCATATAAGAACAATCGCTATATAGAGAAGAGCGTTAGTCATTTATTAGTCTCATATCATATTTCTCAAATTAGTGATGTTCGTAAATTAAAGTATCGCTTTCTAAAGGAGCTTTTTACAAGAGTGTATTCCTTATTAAAGATCACACAATTGGCTTGAAAGACATAATAAGATAATATCCAGCCATGAAAGAAAATAAAACAAAAACTAAACGCGTAGCAATTCTAGCCTACCCTGATCTTACTACCTTTGAATTTGGATGCGCCATCGAATTATTTGCTTTAGAACGACTAGAGATTCCTAAATGTTACATAACGGATGTCATCGCTACTAAAGTAGGCTCAATAGCTGCTGCAGGTGGTTTTTTAATAAACACTAATCTAACTTTTTCAGTTACCCCTAAAGGTGATTTTTTTAAAGACTACGATATGGTGGTTATCCCAGGCTGGACAGGAAATAAGTCTCAAGCATCTAATGATCTATTGATAGCCTTACGTCACTTTCATAACAATGGAGGAACGTTGGTCTCTTTCTGTGGTGGTGCCTTTGTCTTAGCCCAAACAGGCTTGTTAGATGATAAAAGCGCAACAACGCATTGGTTGTTTACTGACAAATTCAAACGACAGTTCCCTAAAATTAATTTTAAAGAAAACGTTTTATATACAGAAGAAGACAGATTATTTACTTCAGCAGGCAGCGCAGCAGCGCTAGATTTAGGGTTACATCTGATTCGTAAAGATTTCGGAGCAACCATCGCTAATAAAATAGCTAAACGCTTAGTCATCTCTCCTCAACGCGAAGGTGGCCAATCTCAATATGCAACCTCTCCTTCAAACCCAGGAAAACCTAATCACCTCAGCAAAAGCCTCCAATGGGCAAATGATAATTTACATACGCAGATCACAATCGACGAAATGGCACAACACGCTTGTTTATCACGGCGTAGTTTCGATAGACACTTTCGTAGTACTTTAGGTCAAAGTCCGAAAGAATGGTTGATACAACAACGTATAAACCTAGCAAGAGAGTTTTTAGAAAGTTCTCAAGCTAATATGGAGCAAGTAGCAGTTAAATCTGGCTTTGGATCGTCCATGAACTTACGTCACCATTTTAGTCAGGTATTAGGTGTCACACCCACTCACTATCGCAATCAGTTTATGCAATAGTATTTAATTTGACACCCCCCACCTTTTTGGGCATTTTCTATAGTCAGCTGAATCTAATATATTATTAATCGACAAAGGAGATGAAAATGTCTATTAAGAATCCTATAGCATGGTTCGAGATTTATGTAGATGATATGTCCAGAGCAAAGCTATTCTATGAAAACGTCTTTGCTGTAGTCTTAGAAAAAATCGATGACCCTACGGATGTTAATTCCATGATGGAGATGCTTGCATTCCCATCTAACATGGAAGACTACGGTGCAGCAGGTGCAATAGTTAAAATGGATGGATATCCTGCAGGTGGTCAAGGAACTATTGTTTACTTCAATTGCGATGATTGCATTAATGAAGAATCTCGAGTCGTTACCGCAGGCGGTAACGTTACACAAACTAAAATGTCTATAGGTGAGTTTGGCTTCATGTCTCTAATTACAGATACAGAAGGAAATACAATTGGTTTACACTCGATGAATTAACAACAACTATCAAGGATTATATGGAAGCAAGTTTTTGGCATGAAAGATGGGAAGCAGGACAGATTGGTTTTCATAACAAAGAAATAAACCCCCTACTCGTCAATCACATCGATAAGTTAGAGCTAAGTCCATCTATAGAAAGTGGAGCTAGAATATTTCTTCCGCTATGCGGAAAAACTATAGATTTTTCATACTTGATGAATCTCGGTTATCAAGTAGTCGGCGTGGAGTTAAGTGAAATAGCAATTATAGAGTTATTTCAAGCACTTAAATTAACACCTAACATTTCTAAAGTGAACGAACTAACACTCTATCAAGCCGAAGGGATTGATGTTTTTGTAGGCGACTTTTTTAATCTAAACGAAGAGATACTTGGCGCTCTTATCGGAGACATTGATGCAGTTTACGATCGTGCATCATTGGTGGCTCTACCGCTTCAGATGCGCAAATCTTATACTCAACACCTATCAAAAATAACAAATACTGTGCCTCAATTAACAGTGACTCTTGAATACGACCAATCGAAAATGAATGGACCTCCATTTTCGATTACGGAGAAGGAATTAACAGAACATTATGATGATGTTTATTCTATTGACTGTCTCGAACGTAATGAGATTATAGGTGGAATAAAGGGCAAGACTGAAGGCTATGAAAGCGCTTGGATTTTGAAACCATTAATATAATACCCATTTAAATACTTGGCCCAATATCCAAACGGCTGCCGTCACTAAAACGTGAAAATCGAAACCGATTTAAGTCATGTTCGCTTTTTTCACCAGATGCAATCTGTGCAATTATTTTGCCGTAAGCTGGTCCGATGCCAAAACCATGTCCACTCATGCCAGTGGCGATAATTAAACCTTCAAGTGTTGTTGCTCTATCTACAATGGGCACCATATCTGGCATCGCATCTATCATCCCAGCCCAAGCATCAAGTATTATTGGTTCACCAACTTGAGGAAATCTCTGTGCAAAGCGTTGTTGCATCAGTTTCGTTTTACCAGGTGTTGGCGCAGGATCAAGCACACGCATCCTCTCAAAAGGCGAGACTTCATTTCCAAACCATCGGCGATTGATATTCCAAGCATCAGGAGAATTTTTTAATTGCGACATACACAACTTCAATTCATGACGACTTTGGAATCCAGTCTTCAACCACTTAGGTAAGAATCGAAATGAATCAGGACCGATAAAATGTTCTTCAAAATCAGTTAATGCCAGAGTATAACCACCGTCACTTCGACGCCTGAATGCCAAGCCCTGATCAGCTGAGTTCTTAGTAGCTATCTCCGCAATGGGTGCTGTTTTAGCAACACTGGCTCTAACGGAAAGTTGTGGAATATTAATACCATGTCTGCGTAAAAATAAGGATGACCAAGCACCACCTGCAAGTACTACTTGTGAGGTTTTAACAATACCCGCTTCTGTAACGACTGCTCTTATCTGATCTGCTTGAATATCTAAAGCACGCACCGCGCAATTCTCACGGATAATTGCACCTTCACTATGCGTCAACTCTGCAACTGCAGGAATTGCTTGCCATGGTTCGGCTTTTGCATCACTAGCTGTATGCACACCACCCACCCAAAAATCTTGGGTTGTTACATCTCTTTGAATATATTTACTTAGATTATTTTTAGAAACAGCAACCGTATTCAAACCATGTGCCTTGGCGGTAGTTATCCATGCCTCCCGTTTTTCTTGTGCAGCTTCGGTTTGGGACAAATACAAAACCCCTTGACGTTTAAAGCCTGTTCGACCTTTAACTTCTTTATCAATGTCTTCCCAAAGACGACTAGCCTCCATCATTATCGGCAATTCAGCAGGGTCACGACCATGCTGCCTGATCCAACCCCAGTTTCTTGATGATTGCTCTCCAGCAATACGGCCTTTTTCTAGTACAACTACCTTTAGCCCTTTACGAATCATATTCAATGCAGCAAACACACCATTGACACCGCCTCCAATGATCACAACATCAACCTCATCGGGCAGATCATCATTGAATCTTATAGGAGTATTGATAGTAATCAACGTTCAAAACCTGTTAAAAGGTGGGGGGTGTCTTTTTTATGTATTAATTACAATTTTTAGGGATAAATTGGCATTTTAGGAAGTGCACGGCGACTCAAATACTCAGCGCCGTTTTCCGTTATTACAATATTTTCTTCATGCACCATTAGTTTTCCAGGTGCAAATTCCATTCCAGGTTCGAGTGTCATTACTGTTCCTACTTCAAATACTTCGTTATCCCACGGTGTGTTTGAAGGTGGTTCAGTTAATTGTAAACCTAAACCATGACCATAACGACCGACCGAATCTCCCAAGGCACCTGCTTTTTGTAAGACATCATTCATTGCATGAAATAAGTCTGCAGGTGTATTACCTGGTTTTGCGGCTAAGAAGCCCTGCTCTGTTGCTTCCCATACTGCTTCATATGCATCATGTGCACTTTGATCAACTTTACCGAAACCGTAGTTACGATCGAAATCACAATAGTAGCCATCAAATGTACAACCTGTATCGAGTATCAATACATCACCATCTCGAATTTTACGAGGTCCGGCTGGGGAAATAATATCACCATAACCACCCTGATCTGCTCCACCGACTAAGAAGGCTACGTCATCAACGCCTTCTGTTAGGCATTGAATTTTAAACTCACGAAATACTTCTCCGTCGCTCATTCCCGGGTGTACAAAGTCGAACAGCCGCTCGAACACTGAAGAAACCGTTTGTGCTACGTAACGTAGTTTTTCAATTTCATTGGGGGATTTCACCATGCGTTGACGGCGCATAATTAAAGATGAATCAACAAACTCTACTTGTTTATCGTGGTTATGCAGATTCTCTTTGATCTGATTGAGATCGCATAACGGCATGCGCATATGGGTTTCGCGCCCTGCACTAATTCCGATATTGGTAAAACCCGTGGCTTGCTTAGCGCGCTCTACTGATTCGACTAAAGCTTCAGTTAACAAGCTAATACCGTCATCAGTAGGATGTGGCGATGACCAATTACGGATATCCGTCATCCAGCCTTTTGCCATACATTCCACACCTATGGTTGGAATAACCGAAATCGGTAAACCTTCACTTGGTAGAACTAGATACCAAGGGCGTGTTGGACTTTGCCAAAACTGTGTTAGATAGCCTGTGTAGTAATTTATATCGTGTTCGGTGGTAAGCAAAATAGCGGCGAGTTGCTGCTCGCGCATTTTGGTTTGTACTACTTCAAAACGTTTCTCAAACTCTTCATTGTCAAAGCCGCGTTTTGGTTGGTTTTCTAGATTATTTGTCATTGAAAAAGCTTTCCCTTGTTCTTATCTAAAGTTAGTCCTGTTTGCTGCGCCAAATCCCAAGCTAATGATTGGTTGCTCGACAAGGCATAGATTCCTGTTGCAGCTTCAATTTGAGGAATAACATGCGCACATTTCATATTGGTACACGAAATGAAAACAGCATCTAAATCTGGATTTTTTTTCGCTAAATTTATGGCATCACGTTTTATAGATTCAGGATCAATTCTACCTACAAAGCGGTCTTCGGCCTCGTCGTAGCTAGCAGATGCAGGTACTTCGAATCCAGCATCAATGAAGCGATCAATCATGGTTTGGCACATGGCTTCGCTATAGGGCCCCAGATATCCTATCTTCTTAATTCCTTTAGATTTGAAGGCTGCAATTGCAGCATCTAAAGGGTTACTCACATGCTTGCATGAACGATGTTCCGATATCAGTGTAGATATTTTCTGACCACCAATATGCATCGCACCTGAAGTACAACCATAACCCATAGCATCAAATTCAGTTTCTGAAGGAAACAACGACATGGTTTGACCTAGATGGTTTTCCATTTCTTTTAAAGTTTCTGGAGTCACCTCGTTTTCAAACGGAATGCGATTCGCAAACAAACTGATAGGCTGATCGTGAAAATAATAGCGTATTTCATCTTCAATCGTGACGTCAGACTGCAATACGATCAAACCGAGTTGAGTACGATAATTCGGTTCAAGTAATTCATAGTGAATTTTGTCCATAACTCAATCTCCTCGTATTAAAAGTATTTACTAACCTACGATTTCTTTATAAAGCTCTGGATCAGTATCGCCTTCTGTACCCAATACAAAAACTACAGAGTTCTCATCAATATTAGCTGATTTAGCTAATTCAGGGTTATCGATCATCGTCTTTAATGTAATTAAACCCGACGCCGAACATTCACCACCAATAATATTCGGACGTTCACCTTCAGATTTTGCCAAATAACGCATCATCGGCTTTACGCCTTCATCACCAACAGTCAAAACATGACTAGCACCGTGGCGTAATATTGGCCAAGCTAATTCGGATACTTCACCACAAGATAAACCTGCCATTAAAGTCTCGTCAACTATATCGACTAAATAAATTTCATCGCGTTTCATACTTTCTAATACACAATCCGACATACTCGATTCCATAACGATTATTTCAGGTAAATCTTCACGCCAATGCTTCCAAAAATAAGCCATTAACGCACCTGCCATACCGCCACAACCAGCTTGCAGAATGATATGGGTAAGCTTGTCTCCTTGTTGTTCTAACTGCTCGATAACTTCTGCAGCTAACACGGTATAACCTGCCATAATTTGAGTTGGTATCTCACGATAACCTTCCCATGAAGTATCCGATACAATCTGCCAATCATTTTCTTCAGCCATTTTGATACACGCAGCGATCGAATCATCGTAATTACCATCAACTCGATGAACAGTTGCGCCATTAGCCGCTAGTATTTTTGCCCGTCCTTCGCTAACGCCAGCATGAATGAATATATGACAAGGAATACCTTTCTGTTGTGCCCCCCAAGATACCGAACGACCATGGTTTCCATCGGTAGCAGTGCAAACCGTTAAAGGCGAATTGTCGCCTGCTGCTTCGCGTGCTTCTAATACGTGTTGTACTGCATAAGCACCACCTAAAGCTTTAAATGCACCTAAGTTCAATCGAGTTGATTCATCTTTGTATAAAACTTTTTTCACACCCATTTGCTTAGCGAAATCATCTAATGAAATTAAATTAGTCTGCTTGTAATCAGGCCATTGAGTAATAGATTCAAACGCATTCTCTGTATGACCTTTAGGGAAAAGAGCATCTGCCACTTGATGCATGGCGTTGTCTTGCTTAGGGTTTTTATAGTAATTGGTGTATGAATACTTCATGTGTAACTCCGAAAAAATGAGATGTTATAAATAATTTTAGTTTGTACTTTTACGATAGATAAATTCTGAAAAAAGTAATCTATACCTCGAGCACCAACGGCCCTTTAGGAACACTTGAGCACAGTAATGTTTCGTCACTATCCTCTCCTTCTTCACCGATTAAACGAGTTGCTGATCCGCTAATAATTCTGCAATTACATGTTTTACATAAGCCTGTCCTGCAATGTGATGGCTTAATCACACCTAGGCCCTCTATAAATTCTAATAAAGGTCCATCTTCTGGTTTCCAATATTCGATAATATTGCTTAGGGCAAGGGTAACCTTGATGGGTTTACTTGGCAGAATTTCGCGTATTTCAACGTCAACATCTGGTGAAGTGAAACGATCTATGAATACTCTTTCATCACTTATACCAATATCTTTCAAGGCTTCAGCAATACTATCAACGAACCCTTCAGGACCACACAGGTGAACGTCTGCATTTATATCTTTTGATTGATTTGCTAGTGTTTGATAATCAGGTCTGCCGTAAATCACATCATCTATATTTTCGTCTGTAGCAACACCATCATTTGAAGTCAAATAGAGGTGAATATTGACATCAGGAAGTCGCTTAGCAGCAGCCAAAACATCATCCCACAATACCAACTCTGAAAGAGATCGAGCGACGTGAGAAATGCACACAGATTTTGGATATCCATCTTCAACAAGCGCCTGGATTTTGGCAACGGTCGGCGTTATTCCAATCCCTGCACTTATAAAATGAATCGCCTCACTTTTATCATTCAATGTCGCATCACCAAAAGGTCCGCTGATGATGATTTTATCATTTTGGTTTAGTTGATGAACCGCTTGTGAGCCCTTACCAGAATCTCTTTTTACTGTAATACGAATCCTGTCGTCTTTTACTTCTGAGATTGTATAGCTTCGCCATGTGTGAGTTTCAGACAGATTATGCAAACGGATATATTGGCCCGCTTGATATTTTTTTAATGAACCTAAAGCACTGAAAGAATCATCAATCCAAAGTGAGTTAATCCCTTCCGATTCGATTTTAACGTTTATAACCTCAGCTGAGCGTGGCAACACACTTGGATGCCCAACTGTTTTCTGTGTAATAGCGTCTATCATTTGTTGATCAGAAACCTGATTAGATATATTGAAATTCGCACCCGGTGTGATCTTCCCAGGCTGTTTAACAGTCGCATAAACACCACAATATACATAGCCAAAATGACGCATTAATGCAGCTGGCATATTTATATTTTTCTTGCCTGTTTTTACATCTACCGAGGTAGCACGACATCGATCAATCGGACGAATAATATTAAGAATCGTTGATTCACCCTCACTTTCATCATCAAAACTTATTTCCTGTCCTACCCAATTAAATTCAGACCAAGGCTCTGCATGAATATATAAATTCGCACGAAATCGTAAAGGATCTATTCGCTGGCCAGTGACCTTAGCAATGGCTTCAATAGTGCCGATGTTAATAATCGAAATCGCAGAATCTCTATGATCCCAATGACCTCTTTTGGTGATTGATTGATGAATAACCGTTGTATCACCAAAAATATCTTTTACAGAACCAAGATCAGTATTTTCATGATCTTTTGAATAAATACGATTTTCTACGATTTGAAATGTAGTCAAATCAGGTCTAATTGTCATACGCTGAAATGCTTGACAAGGAGTCCACTCACCAGGCGGATTCACAGGAATTATGCCATTACTTAAAGCAGTCGCACGATCACCAGGAAGCCCCTCATTTAAACGGAGTTCAACCTCCTTTAATGGTTCGCCTGGAAATCCTTTAACAGGATATCGATAAAGTGCTTTAAGAATGTTCATATCGTAACTATAACAAAGCAATATGATGAAAAATTATCGACTTTGTTCTATATTTGATTAATTTTTATCATTTTAAACACTTAGGTGATCTATGAATATCGATAAAGCAGACATTGCTATTATCAACGCTTTACAAAAAAACGCGAGGATTGGCATCGAATCCTTAGCTGAACTTAGCTCACTTTCTAGTGCCTCTGTACAGCGCCGACTCAAGGCATTACGCGATAGTGGGATTATTCTTCGTGAAGTCGCAATAATTGATCCGATGAAAGTCGGGCAATTAATGAGTTTTGTGGTGTTAGTTGAATTAGAAAGAGAACGACGCGATCAGATCGACAAATTTGTAAAACGTGTTTCGAAAGAAGCGCAAGTACAACAATGTTATTACGTTACTGGCGATGCAGATTTTTGTTTGATTTGTACCGCACAAGATATGAATGATTTTGAAGAATTGACCCAGAGGTTGTTTTTTGAAGATGCTAATGTGAGACGCTTTAGAACATCAGTAGTAATGGGTAGAAAAAAAGCTAGTATGGAATTGTATATTAGGGAACCTGATTAGGTTATTTATTTTAAAAAGACCCCCCTACTTTTTGGTGTTTTTCATCCATTAACTTTAAATAAGACTATACTGAAAATAATTAAATTATCACAGAGAATGACATGGCATTAACAAGAATGGTAGTCGAAATGGGCATGGGAACCGACCTACAAGGTTCTGATTATACCAAAGCCGCAGTGCGCGCAGTTAAAGATGCGCTTTGGCACAACTCACTCACCATAGCACCTGCGTTTGGAATCGATAAAGAGTTAATGAAAATTGAACTCATCATCGGTGTAGCTAAACCTGATGAAGTCGATGCCGAACAAGTAAAAGCGGTCTTCCCTTATGGATCTGCAACTGTTGAAGTAGTTGAAGGTGGTTTAGATATTCCTAGTGATTGCGGTTCTAAAACTACAGTCGTTGCAAATGCAGCTGCGACTGTTTTTCTTGATATTGTTGATACTCATTCACAGACGGAGGCTAACTAAGATGGCACTTCAAAGAATCATTCTAGAAATGGGAACCGGTAACGACTTATACGGCGAGGATTACACCAAAGCAGCTACACGTGCAGTGCAAGATGCTCTTCACCACAGCTCGATCACCTTATTTAGAACCATGGGAATCGATCGTGATTCAATGCAAGTAGAAGTCACGATTGGCGTACAAAACCCTGACAATGTCGATAAAGATGTAATCGCATCACAACTTCCCTTTGGCACAATCACTGTAAACTGCGTAAAAGGTGGTTTGAATGTGACTCAAGACAGTGACTTAGTGACTGTTATTGCTACCGCTGCAATCGCTGCAAGAATTGATATACCTGAAGGGCGTTATGTTTCTGTCTGATTTGAAACAATATTACTAGAAACAGCCAAAAAAGTGGTGGGGTGTCTTTTCGTTGATAACGACTGCCTAACTATCATTTATCAAAGGACGTCTGAATGTTTTGGAAAAAAGGTAGATAGATGCTTAAACTCACTTTCAGGTTGCTGATTGAAGTGGCACTGGTTCTTGGAGGCTCAACTATCATTTGGAAGGGGCTATCAAAAAGTGATGATATTCTAATTTTCATAGGTGTGACGATTTTGTTAATAGGTGTTGCCCTCGGAAGCTATCGATTCTGGTCCACCCTAATGGATTAGTAAACAATGTAATGTACATCTTCGTATATGCATTGTGTTTACAATTTTTTGCAAGTGAAAACGTTAATCCAAAGGTGTTAAAAATTGACTCAAGAAGAACTACTAATAAAGAAAAAGAAACTAAAACACTTAACTTTTATTGTTATTACCTCTGCTCTTTTCATTGTTTACTTTGCTTTAATGCTTCCCCCAAAAGAAATAAAAACGGTTCCAGGAACTGCGATACATTTATCAGCTGTTCTTGATGGAGAAATGGGGAATTTCAATAAGTTATTTGTTAAATTAGATGATGGTCAAGAAGTGACTGCTTCTATTACAAAAGAATTCCAGTTCAAGGCAGGCGCTAAAGTGGAGGTATTGCGTAAGAAGTCTTATCTCGGTTTTAGTTCTTATTCTGTAATTGAGAATGAAGGGTAAAGAGATAACGATCCTTTCATCTAAATGATGCTTTAAAAGACACCCCCCCACTTTTAGCCTATTTTTATTTAATTCTCTTACTACTTCTACCCGTCTCAAACTTAGGGAGGCTATCTTCAAGTTTTAACCAGTTCGCTTTACTTTCCAGATAGATATGCACATCTGGCTCTACCTCAATATCAGTATCTAAAGTCCCTGCTGCAAAGTGAACCATTTCATGATTGTCGATGATGTCATCCTGAAAAATTAGACTTGATCCACACTCGCTACAAAATTTGCGTACCGTTCCATTTTCACCCACGTAGTTTTTAATTAAGTCTTCACCATCAATCCAATGGAAGTTTTCTCGTTTAGCCTGTGCGTAGGTTGCGTATGCTGCGCCGTGAAATTTCCGACACATCTTGCAATGGCAATTTCCCATATTGGGCTCTAAGCTATCTATCGTGTATTTAACTAAACCACATAAACATTTGCCTGAATGTGAGTTATCGTTATTTGTAGACATAAAAATACCCCTTATTATTAACCTTGTTGCATGATTTAACGTTGTTAGTTATTTACTGATGATTAGTTAAAGGATAGTAGCTTTAATATTAATAGTTAATAATTAGAGAAGGAACCTTTGATTCTTTTTGGTCTAGGTCGTTTCTACAAATTACAGGCAAAAAAAAGCAAAGGATCAATACAAGCAAAGCCGAGGCTATGATGTTTGATCCTTTGCTAAAAACTCTCTAGGAGTTATAACCAAAGGAGGATGGTTTCTGTTTATTTCTAAACTACTTAAATTAAAAGTAGATAGAAATGTAATCTTTGCTCTTTAAATAAGAACAATGATTGAATTTGTGTAAATTACTTCTTAAACTTTGTTGCAGAAGTTTTTCTCTTAAATACATTCTTAATAACACCGAAGTGTTCTGCCATAGCTTCACCACGTAATTTATGAGCTGTTTGAACGTATTGTTGAGTATTGATTGTTGAAAAACTAAATAGTTCTAATGAGATATTCTTGTCGTTTTTCATAATATTATCGCCTTTTGTTTCGTTATATATCTTGCTGTTGAAAGAATAATATTCTTCTACACTGGCTTCGACAAACGACTAATATTCAAGTCTATGTATAGAAAAACTAACCCATAAGATTGACGCGCACTACATGAATAAAAATGAAGTTTAAATGTTATCAAAATTGGAATGAATTACCGCCAAGTTGCGATGTACTTTTTTCCGAAGCGGAGAAAGACAGTGTGTTCTTTTCGCGAGAGTGGTTTGAAACCCTAACGACGCATATTACCAACCAAGAACAAAAGCTATTACTTGCATGTGTTTTAGATGATGGAAATAATGATAAAGACAAGGTACTAGCCATTCTGCCTTTGCTCACAAACGTAAATAGAGAATGGACTTCCTTCTGTCATACCTACAGTTCTTTATATTCAATCTTATGTGGTAAAAATCAACAGCAAGAGATTATTAATTGTCTTTGCCTAGGTTTAAAAGATCTACCTTTTGATTACTTAACACTAGCTCCAATTGCCGAAGATGATAATAAATTAAAGTATTTACAACAGTCGATGGAAGCAGCTGGTCTAAGCTGTTATCGCAACCATAAAGCGTATAACTGGTTCCATCGAATACCTATACAAGAACAGGAACAAACCTTTGCTAATTATATGGCTGACCGACCATCTATGGTGCGTAATACCATTGCGCGAAAACAACGTAAGCTTGAGCGCGAACATGACTATCAGATACGTCTATATATTGATAATGATGTGGAAAAGGCTTTATCCGATTATCACGACATCTACAGAGCCAGCTGGAAAGCGAATGAGCAATATCAAGCTCTAGTAGAAGGTGTCATTCAACGTTTCTTAGATCGGGCTTGGCCAAGACTCGCTATTATGAGTATTGATGGAAAACCTATTGCGGCTCAGTTGTGGTTTGTAGTCGAGAGTAAAGCAAGTATTTTTAGATTGGTTTACGATGAAACTTGGAAGCAATACTCACCTGGGTCGATTTTGATGAGTTACTTATTAGAATATGTGATTGATACGGACAAGGTTAAAGAAATAGATTTCTTGAGTGGTAATGATGGATACAAGAAGGACTGGATGTCGGAACGTCGAGAGCGATTTTCTTTGATTTGTGTGAAGAAAGTTGAGACTGAGATCAATGAATCTAAGGGTTTGTTTAATCGGGTTGCTCGATTATTGTTTAAATGAACTAGAAAGTGCCAAAAAGGTGGGGGGGGGTGTTGCTTTTTTAGGCTCACCAAGAGCCAAAAAGTATGCAGGAATTTCC
>JBALXO010000051.1:0-5436 GCA_036960615.1 Cocleimonas sp.
AACTTTAACTAAATGGAGATACACCGATGAAATTTTTAAATAAAACGATATTAACTACAGCACTACTTTCAATCTTTATGTTAAGTCAGCCTGTTATGGCTAATGAGCCAGATCATAATGAAGCAGCCGCAGGGATGAGTATGTCTCATGACAAGCATCATACAAATAAAGATGCCATTTTTGGTGATACAGCGAATCATGAGGCAGCTGGATCTGATCATTCTGCGGGAGGTGTTTCACATGGTGGCTCAATGCCACATTTTAGCTCAGCAGAACATCAAGCTATAAAGAAATTGATCTTTGGTAATGCTGCAAAAAATAAATAATAGTAGATTGATTGACTATTTAAGGGCCTCTCCCGAAAAGAGGCCCTTTTTCTTTTATTCATTCACAATAATGTAATAATAATAAAAAAGATGAGGTCTAAAAGTCAATGCGGATATTATTAGTTGAAGATGATGAGCTAATTGGAAATGCGGTTAAGAAAGCCTTAAGCAACTCATCAGCAGCAGTGGATTGGGTTCAAGATGGCGATATGGCTTTGTCATCCTTAAAACTTGAGGAGTATTCATTAGTATTACTTGATATAGGTTTACCCAAGAAAAGTGGCCTAGAAGTACTACAAGAAATACGCAATAGTAAAAAAAATGTACCTGTCATTATCATCACTGCTAGAGATTCGATAGAAGATAGAATTATTGGTTTGGATAAAGGCGCTGATGATTATTTAGTAAAACCTTTTTCTATTGATGAACTTAATGCTCGTATTCGTGCTGTTGTAAGACGAAATAACGGCATAACAAATCCAATTATTAGTAACTCCTATCTCGAACTCGATCCATCGACTTCTGAAGTCACTAGAGATGCAGAGGTTTACACCCTTTCTGCTAGGGAATTCGCTTTACTACACAGTCTAATGTTAAGACCTGGTACTATTTTTTCACGAACCAAACTTGAAGAAACGATCTACGGCTGGAATGAAGAAGTTGCTAGTAATGCCATAGAGTTCATTATTCATGGCTTACGAAAAAAACTAGGCAAGGATGTAATCAAAAACGTTCGTGGGATGGGATGGATGGTTAATAAATAATTATGCAATATTCATTACAACGTGATTTAAATCGCTGGATAATAATTACAGCTCTAGCATTTATATTACTAGGCAGTGTAATTTCAGGAGTCTTAGCATTTACTCATGTTCGAAAATTACAAGATGAGACTTTGATTCAAATATCTACGTTGATAGTTTCTGGTGTACTTAACGATTCTTCCAATGAGCTGCATCACAACATTGAAACTGAAACTATAATAGTGAACGAATTAGGGAAGAAACAACATGAGCCAATCACTCCCTTAGACATTTCAGATGGATTCCATTCTATTGAACTTGATAATAAAAACTGGAGGATATTTGTAGTTACAGAGGAAGATACAACAAGACGTTTTTCTGTTGCGCAACAAACTAAACATCGAGACCATGTTGCCATAAATACTGTACTGAGTGTGTTGTTACCCATAGCGTTATTAACAGTTATGATGTTATTTATAATCAATAGAATTATTGGTGGTCAGTTTCGTTCACTAAGAACAATGGCAAAAGTGATGGATCGACAAGATGGAACAAACCTTGAGAAACTTTCAATTAATAAATTACCCATAGAAATATCCCCCTTCGTGCAGTCGATTAATTCATTATTAGAAAGAGTTGAAATTACCATCAATAAACAACAACGTTTTATAGCAGATGCAGCACACGAATTACGAACGCCTCTTACTGCACTATCCTTGCAAGTAGAAAACCTCTCACATGGAAAAACTTCTAGCAACAACCAAGAAAATCTAAATCAACTTCAAAAAGGATTGAAACGCCTAGGTCGGTTAGTTGCACAATTACTTGATCTTGCTCGCTTACAAAACGAGGATAAGCACAACTTAAAGACCGTCTCTTTTAATCAAATTGTAGAGGATGCGATCGCAGACCTTCATCCTTTAGCTGAAACATCTAACATTGATCTTGGAATGATAAGACAGAGTGAAAATATTACTGTAAATGATCAACAAGATCGTTTAAGTCAATTGATATATAACGCTATCGATAATGCAATCCATTATACGCCTCAAGGAGGAAAAGTGGATGTCAGTGTTTATCTAGAGAATAAAAAAGCGATATTTTTAGTTGAAGATACAGGAATAGGAATTCCTGAAGTTGAGCTGGAGCAAGTCATACAACCTTTTTATAGAGTAAATGAAAGTAAAAAGCCAGGTAACGGTTTAGGGCTTGCGATCAGTCATGAAATAGCACAACGGCTAGGCGGTGAAATACTCCTAGAAAACCGTAAAGGTGGAGGTCTACGCTTTCAATATATACAAAATGTTATATTTTAATTGGTTGGTATAAAATCCATTTTATATAGATTTAATAATTTTTAACTTTCAATATTTGTAAGTTAATTCTTTTCAAGTGTGTTATTGGCCTCTGATATAATTAATTCAGCTGCCTTATTGGCTATCGCTATAACAGAAGCATGTGTATTTCCTGCATTAATCAGCGGCATAATTGACGCATCTACCACACGCAAGTTTTTCACACCGTGTACTTTTAATGTTTGATCGACTACAGCCATGGGATCACTTCCCATTTTGCAAGTACCAACTGGGTGATAAATGGTTTCCCCTTTTTCTCTTACCCACTCTTCAATTTGTTCATCAGTTTGTATCTCAGTACTCGGTTGATACAACTTTTTTTGGTGCTGGAATAAACTTGGCGCTGCTAAAATTTTACGTGCTATTTTTACGGCCTTGACCAGCACTTTGATGTCATCAGGCTCTTGACAGTAATTAAATAAAATAGCTGGTTTGTCTTTTGGATTATTCGTTTTTAATGTTATCGAACCTCGACTCTTTGGGCGTAAATTACAAAGATGCATAGCGTGCCCATGTCCAATCGTACGAATAAAATGACTCTCTAATAACAAAGGACCAAAATGTATTTGTATATCTGGATTTTTCAAGTCTGGACTACTTTTAATAAACGCTCCACCTTCTGCACCATTTGAAGCTAGATGGCCTTTTCCTTTACTAAGATACTTAAATAATAACAATGGAGTCTTAATAATATAAGGCAGGGAGATACCTAAACCTTGATAGCCTATGACCCGAGTATTCACCACAACGTCTATGTGATCTTGTAGATTTTTTCCTACACCTGGAAGGTTGTGCACACTTTCAACACCATGCGTTGTTATCTCATCTGTATTTCCGATACCAGATAGCATTAATAACTGCGGTGAGTTAATTGCTCCAGCACTTAAAATAACTTCTTTATTTGCTAAAATCTGCTGCTGTTTACCTTTTAATCCAAGTTGAACACCAATTGCTTTTTCACCTTTAAATATTACTTTTTCTACTAGCGCTTTAGTAACAATCGTTAAGTTGTCGCGGCTTCTAATCGGATCAATAAAAGCATGGGCTGCACTACATCGTTTACCTGTTCCTGTTTGATAGGTTTGATATAAGCTAGCTCCTTCTTGTTGCTCTCCATTAAGATCATCACTGTATGATGCAACACCTGACTCTTCCACTGCTTTCACAAAGTCATGACTCATAGGGTCTGCATTTTCAGGATCTGCAACTAGTTGCTCTCCTTCGTAGCCATGGTAATTAGTGTCCATGCCCGGTCTTAATTGCTTTTGTGTGGCTTTAAAATGAGGCAATAGATCATTCCAACCCCATCCTTTGTTTCCTAACGCTTCCCAAGCGTCAAAATCATCTGGTACACCACGCGTAAAGACCATTGCATTTATGGCACTTGAACCACCTAAGACCTTACCACGAGGACAATACATACGGCGGTTATGCATTGCAGGTTCTGGCTCAGAATAATACTTCCAGTTATGTCTAGAGTCCCATAACAGACCAACAACACCAGCAGGCATACGAATTAAAAAACTTTTATCTTCAGGGCCAGCTTCAATTAAACATACTGTCTTGGTAGCATCAGCCGATAAGCGATTGGCCAAAACGCATCCTGCCGAACCGGCACCGACAATAATGTAATCAAATTCTTGCTTAGCCATAGTATTCTCAATTCATGATGCGATTTACTAAAACTCAATCGAATAAAACATTCTTCAAAACTAACTTTGGCAATGGCAAATTCGTATCTGCTGAGATCAACTCTTTATTCCCTTTTTCATCATTATCGTAATCTTTGACGACGACATTTATACCTAAACGATCGCCGCTTTTCATTTGTATATCGTTGATGTCTGTATCGTAATAAACCTCTGACCAAGGAATTGCTACGTTTATTAAATAACCTGAATCACTTAGTGTAATTCGTGAGTGTTTGTTTAGCTCGTCGAAGGGTGTCAGGGTAAAGGTGATGACATTTTCTGCGAAAGATTTCTTTAGACTTGGCTCTGGTTTTACTTCAGGTTCTTTATCACTTTCGACACCAGCTTCAGACTTTGAATCTTGATTAGTCCTAGTCATTGCTTCTTCAATCTTTTTTGTTGCACTTTCTACCGTTTCGGTAGATTTAGTTTCATTTTCTTTGACGTCTTTCTCTTTATTATCTGTAGCAAAGTTTTCTTTTCCTTCTCCCTTTTTTTCTGTTTTATCTGCTTCTTTTTTCTCTTTAAGTTCAGTTACTTTCTTTAAAGTTTTAAGAAGCTCTGTAGCCTTCTTCTTCTCTCCCATTACGATTTGTTTACTTTCTTTCGTATCTTTAGTTTTCTTTTTCTCAACAACCTTTTCTTCTTTTATTGTTTCTTTGTCTTTTGATTTTCCTTCAAGCTTCACTTTTTCTGCTTCTTCTTTTGCTTTAGTCTTTTTATTCGCGAGGGCCAATGCTTTCTCTTTTTTCTCTTTCGCAATACGTTGATATTCTATTTTTCGCAATGCTTTAGCCTTTTTCTGCTTTTCAAGTAAGTCTTTTTCATTGGCGATATCGAGCTTTTCTTGGGCTTTCTCTTTTTCTAAATCTTCAGCAGCACTTGTCGTATCGAGCGTGAGTGTGATTTCATCACCCACTGCAATATCGTCATCATTGATCGCAAAACTTAAATAGAGGTTTTTAGTATCCCAATTGGCTTGCCAATGCGCATCAATATCACGTGGGTTATTGTCTTTCAAACCTGTTTTGATTTGTTGTTGATGGCTCATATCCCAAATCATTTGTGGCGTTTTGGCGTAGGCGCTTTTGATATTTGCGACTATTCCACCCATGTCATCAATCTCTTTCGGGTTAATGCCGGGTTGCGGTAGTTGTTTAGGGTATAAACGCGAACTCAAATAACGCAATAATGAATCGTATTTGGGCGCATCTGAACGTGCTTGTCGAATGTGCTCTTTAATGCCCCAACTGCCATACCAGCTATAGATTCGCGGGGCCGAGAACGCTACAAATAACTTGCCGCCCGCACGCTGCCATTC
>JBALXO010000051.1:5536-26745 GCA_036960615.1 Cocleimonas sp.
GCAAAATAAGGACCAATCGCAATTGCATCAGTATTTTTATAGGCATCTTTATATTTAAGCACGGTACTCGACATAATTTGGTTACTGGCCCAACTACCCATGACACGAATCAAACGATCTGTGCCTCCAAAGACATCTTCCCAAAGTTTAAACGTCTGCACACTGCGTTTTGAATACCATTTGTAACCCGCTTGAGATTTCTTTTTATCCAGCTTCTGTTTCATGCCTTCATTAATCGCATAGTCATGATGGATGAAAATCGGATTCCACACTTCGTTGCTGTATTCGATATAGGCTTTTAATTCTGACTTGAGATGTGTGTTTACGTATTCGCCAAATTGCTTAATGTAATCATCGCTAGCTTTATATGGCATCGAGAACCATGGATAGGCATCGATATCATTAGATAAGGCCACCATGACTTCGACAGGCGCGCCACGTGAGCCATATTTACCGCCCCAAGTGGCTTTCTTTAGGGAGTTGCGTTTATCCCACTCAACCACTGGATTGCGCGTCATGCCTGACATATTCATGAAACGCACCATCTGAAAGTCTTTGATGAAATTGAGATATTCAGGGTTGAAAAGTAGTGCTTTGTTTGGATCTGTGAAGCCTTTTATGACAAAAGCATCTTTGTCGTTTTTAGCAACTGTCTCAACTTCCTTTTTAGTTTCAGTTGCTTCTTTAACTACGACTTCTTGATCCTTATCGTTATTCTCTTTTTCAGTATTCGTTTTTTTGATATTTTCTTTATCTGTATTCGCTTCTTCAACTTTAGTTATTTTGTTATTACTTATATCTAACTTTACTTTAGCTTCGACTTTCCTTGTTTCGTCTTTTTCATGTAAGACTTTTTTAACTTCTTTTTCAACTTCTTGTTTATCGCTTTCTTTAACTTCATCGTTGCTTTTCTCTTTTTCAATATCTTTAGCTAATTTTTCACGTTGTTCTTTAGCCCATGGATTCAAATGATTATCTTCAAACGATAGGTACTCACCATCGTTACAATCAGCTGGCGATTTCACGCGAGTATGTGCAGCACCTTTACAAACTCCACCCTCTGGCAGAATACGAATATTACGCACGTAGTTTTCAACGTTAGATTTTTTAACGAATAAAGATGCATTCAGAATTTTGTCTTTACCTGCACGGATTTCAATAATATCTTTATTCGGACGGTGCACCACTAAACGCGCATCGTTACCGTAAAAGATCTCACCTTCGCCATCATATAGCACAGTAAAGAAACCATCTTCAACGGTGTCTTCAGGCAATCGATTGAGGAATTTAGTACCCGCCTGCCCTTCTTTTAAATTATTCGGCCAGCCGTTTTTATCATAGGTTACTTGTTTACTACTCCCCCATGGCACCGTCTCACTGAATGGAATAGCAGAGCTAAACAGGTTTAAGAATTGCACACTGGAAGTATCTTCACGCACATCGGCAGTATTGATACCGAGGAATATTTCTTGTTCATCCTCAACAGCAAATGTTGGTAGTGAAACAGCAAGTAATATAATAAAATAACTAAAGCGCATGAAGTAACCAAAAATGAGTTCAAACAGAATTATGCAATGGTGAAGAACTCAGCGCAATAAAAGGCATTATATCGTTGAAATAGCATAATAAATGACAACCCCCTACTTATTATGAGTTTTTGTAAAACTCACCCTACGGGTTATCGTCGCTACGTTCCAATATTGTCTCGCTAAAGCTAGACTGGCACTTTTTACTTAGCTATTGGTTTGATTCTTCTGAAACCGATCAAACACACTAAAGCGCCAATCACGCATAGCTAATACAGCGGTAAAACCAAGTCTTTCGCCTAAAGGTAAAGTACTGTCTTCACTAGCCATTTCGTCAAACTCTCTTGCAAGTCGTTCAAACTTTCGTTGGAACATGGCATTTGATTCTTGCGAGAGCATGCCGTTTAGCACGATGAGTTTTTCTTGTGGTAAAGCAAAGCGCGAATGGAAAAATTCAGTTTCAATATTCTCACGAAAGAATTTTTGAATGTGCCCGTTATTTCTCCATTTAAAGTTAGGTGAAACTTTGATCTTAATTTTATTGTTGGGGAGTAGTTCGATGATATTTAAACGATCTAGAGTCGCAAGATGCTGAATACATTGTGTTTCACTTAATGTGTAAGCTACCAGAATATCTTCTAGGGTTAGATAGTTAATAACTGAAATAGTCACTAACAATAATTCGATATCACTGACTAATTGCTTTTCTTGCTCGTCGCTGAGTTCGTCAATTTGCCGAGCAGTGGAGTCATTCACCTTTTGCATTAGCTCAGTGATTTCCATATTCATCATCTGACAAATCGCATCTAACCGACTTAGACTAAAGGCTTGTTGGGCAAACATGCGCTTCACGCTAGCTTCTGATAATTCTAAATGCTCAGCCACTTCAGCATAAGTTTTTCCATGTAACTTGAGAGTTTTCTTTAAGGTGCTGATTATCAATTGTGTTTGTGCCATATTAGCGCTCTGTTAATACGTAAAATTAATGTGTAACATTTATCAATAAACCTCATTCTAACAAACTATTTTAGTTGATTAGGTTTATTCAATTATATTTTAAGAGAAAGCCACCACATGTATTTTGAAACTCAAATAGACCGTACCAAAAGTTTTAGTGAGAAATGGAATAAATTTAAAGGTAGAGATATTTTACCATTATGGGTTGCTGATTCTGATTATAAAACTGCGCCTGCAGTCATTGATGCCCTACAAGAACGAGTCGACCATGGCGTCTTTGGTTATACAGACCAACCCACGACCGATGTTAAAGAAGCGATTGTTTATCATCTTAAAACGCAGCATAACTGGGATGTTGATGCAGAATGGATTGTGCCACTAAATAGTATTGTAAGCGGTTTAACATTATCTTGTTTAGTTGCTGGCAATGAAGGTGATGCTTTAGTGTTACCTGCAACGATTTACCCACCGTTTAATTTCGTAGTTGCTAATACCAAACGTACGTCGATTCGTATCCCTGTAGTGTTAAAAGATGAGCGCTGGCTGCTAGATTTCGATACCTTAGAGACCTCGATTACAGCCGATACTAAAATGTTGTTATTTTGTAATCCGCATAATCCTGGTGGTGTGGTTTATACCAAAGCTGAGCTAGAACATTTACACTCTATCTGTGAACGCCATGATTTACTAATCTCTTCTGATGAAATTCACTGTGACTTAATATTGGATGAAGATAAAAAGCACATCCCTATTGCGAGCTTAAATACTGATGCTTTAAAGCGCACAATTACTCTTATGGCAGCCAGTAAAACCTATAATATTGCTGGTTTGGGTTTGGGCTTTGCGATTATTGCTGATACCAAATTACGCACTCAATTCAAAAAACACGCACGTGAAAGAATGCCTGATGTAAACCTGCTAGCTCAAGTAGCAACTACAGCGGCATTTAATCACGGTGAACCATGGCGTTTAGCACAGATGGATCATTTGCGTAAAAACCGTGATTATTTATTACAAGAAATTAATGCTATTCCAGGGCTGAAAATGTTTCCTTTAGAGTCGACTTTTTTAGCTTGGGTAGATGTATCTGAGTTAAAGCTTCCTGATGTCGAAAAATTCTTTGAAGATGCTGGAGTAGGTATTTCAGCGGGTAAAAACTTCGGTGATGGTCATTTTATTCGCATTAACTTTGCATGTTCAATGGCTACGCTAACAGAAGCAGTCGCTCGCATTCGAAAAGCAATTGCAGAAATATCTATTACAGGATAAATGCTACACTTTGCTCATATAGAACCATCAAACAAAATGAAAATAGGATTACTCGATGTTAATTTCTAATCTTGAATTTATGACCGGCAAAAAAGTCACTAAACATTTAGGGCTGGTGCAAGGCAGCTCAGTGCGAGCCAAACATGCGGGTAAAGATATCCTAGCTGGGATTAAAAATATGTTTGGTGGAGAGCTCAAAGCGTATACCGAATTATTACAAGAATCCCGCGAAGAAGCGACAGAACGCATGATCGAGCAAGCTCAAGCAGTGGGTGCAAATGCGGTGTTAAATGTGCGCTTTTCTACCTCAAGTATTACGGCTGGTGCTGCTGAAATTTATGTTTATGGTACTGCCGTTATTCTTGATAATCCTGATCAATAACGAAGAAGTAGATAAACATGGAACAACTAATATTCGTTGCGGTATTTGTTACTTTGGGGTACTTTTTTGGTCGTCGCGCCGAAAAAAAACACTTCAAAAGCCTTATCGAGCGTGAAGAACAAATGAATAAGTTACCTGCGATGGCAAGTCGTATGCCGCCGCAAGATGGTGAATATGACCAATTCTTAGTATCAGGCAATGTGGTTATCGCTAATGACTATTTTAAAACCTTTGTTGCAGGTTTAAGAAACTTTTTTGGTGGCAAAATTAGTACTTATGAATCATTGTTAGACCGTGCGCGTCGCGAAGCTTTATTGCGTATGAAAGAAGAAGCAGACAAACTTGGTGCTGAGTTAGTGTTTAATGTGAAATATGAAACGTCAAATATTTCAGGACAAGGGTCAAAAAAACCACCTATTATCGAAGCGCATGCCTATGGCACCGCGTTGAAAAAACTTTAAATTGATTTAAAAACTCCTTTAAAAAAACATGGAATACCAAAACCCAAAACTCCCCGAAAATAACGTCAGTAAGGAGCATCCGATAAAGGAGTTCTCGACGCTATTAATTGGTACCTTGGTTCTTGTAGTCGTCGTTTCGATTACACTCAGTCTCGCAGGAAGTTGGCTAGCCGGTTTGATTCCCTATTCCGCTGAAAAGAAAGTCGCTAGTTTGTACAATGTAGCGACACATTCAGATAACGAACGATATCCTAAGATCGCGGCTTATTTACAGGAACTTGCGGATAAAATCAGTATTGCCCAAGAACTACCGCCTGAAATGAAAATAACCGTGCATTATATGGATTCTCCCACTCTGAATGCCTTCGCTACCCTCGGTGGCAACGTATTTATGTTTAGAGGCTTGTTAGAAGAACTACCGAATGAGAATACTTTGGTAACTCTTCTCGGACATGAAATTGCTCACGTGAAATACCGTCACCCAATTAAATCTTTTGGTGGTGGCATTGCTGTAGCAATAGCGATGACAACCATTGGTTCAAGCGCAGATACAACTTTACTAGGTGATGCTGGCTTATTATCAACTTTGCAATTTAGTCGTAAAATGGAATCACAATCTGATCTTGAAGCGATGCATAATCTTCAGTCAATTTATGGTCATTTAAATGGTGGTGCAGAATTATTTAGAATATTTCGCGAAGCGAGAGGCCCTGAAAATGAGTCTGAAAGTAATAAACTTAATCAATTTTTTAGCACGCATCCGCAAGATGAAAAACGCATTAACAGTTTTAACGAAACTGCTTTGAACAAGGGCTGGTCCGAAGCAGGTGAACTAACTCCACTTCCTGATTTCTTTACCTTTTGACTTGTCATGACTGCTTTTAAAAATCAAACTTGAATTAATCACTATCGATCACACTATTAAGACTCTAAAATACCCATTTATACGTAATTAAATACACACTACAGAATAAATAAACGACACAAATGAAATACATAAAATACCTTACCGCTGTTCTTTTCTACTTCTTTTTTGATAAAAGCTTTTTTGCTGGGTTCATCGGTTTCTTTGTTGGTGCCTTTATTAGCTTCAAACTCTCAGGTGGCTTATTAGGCCAACTCAGTGGTTTTGGCAATGTTGGCGGCGTTACAGGCATAAAAACTGAAAAGCAAAGCGTGTTCTTTCAAACTGTTTTTACCTTGATGGGAAAACTCGCCAAAGCTGATGGCAGAGTCTCAGAAGTTGAAATCGCTCATGTCGAAAAATTCATGACGCAGCTCAATATGAGTCCAAAGAATCGTAAGAAAGCGATTGGCCATTTCCAAACAGGTTCAAAAGCCGATTATGACATTGATGGATTGATAGAAAAATTCCTAAGTGTTACAGCGGCTTCCCCAAACCTTAAACAAATGTTAATGGTTTATTTGCTGCGAGTAGCTGCAGCTGACGGCCAATTAAATCAAAAAGAAACCGATTTGATGCGAGATGTTGCGCAAAAAGTGGGTTACAGCGAACAACAATTCGCCCAATTAATGGCGATGCTACAAGGCCAAGATCAGTTTGCAGGAGGCCAATATCAACGCGGTGGTAGTGCGACTAACTACAGATCAGTAGATGCTGTAGCAGCGGCCTATCAAGCACTCGGAGTTTCTAAAGATGACAGCGATGCTGAAATAAAAAAAGCTTATCGTCGTTTAGTCCGTGAATACCATCCTGACAAGCTGATGGGACAAGGTCTACCTGAAGAAATGATAAAAGAAGCGACAGAAAGATCACAAGAAATTCAAACTGCCTACGATACTATTAAGAAGAGTCGTGGGATGAAATAGCTCTGGTAATACAGTTAGAACTTCCCTATCATATTTCCTTTTTTTAAAACTCACCCATCTTGGTCAACTAAAGCTATCGTAATCCGGCTAACAATTTTGTGACTCTTTAAGGCTCGTAAAGGACCCTTGTTTACATATATTAATGCGCATTTCATTTAGCTTTATAAAGATCCATATCGTTCTTATTGGATATTTCAACTACACACTCCATCTGAATAAAAGCCCCTCAAATTTATCAAACGTACTGCTAGACAGCAGATAATGACCAATTAACTGTTATTTAACTCAAAATTCTCTGGTTTAAAGTATGTTGTGAGGCATAAATCATTCTAGTTGTAGTGCCCACAGTATTTGATTACTTTTTCATATTGAAAAGCAGCCAATGTTAATTAATAAGTATCTTGACAGTGAGATTCAACAAAAAATGACTTTAGGAGATTAATAAATTATCAGTTCGCCCATAAACATATCGGGTTTGGAGGATTCATGAAAGAGTTAAAATTTATATACAGACTGGATATAACAGCATTTTTACTACGCATTATATTTTTTGCTATATGCGCCTTGAGTTTTGGTTACATAGCTCATCACAATATTAGTGGTTTGACGTTAAACCCTTTATTTGAGCTTTCTGTCAATGAAACAAATATATTGTATCGAAGTTTTGCTATTTCATCCGCAATATTTGTCATTGTCAGTACATCACATTTAATTAAAGCTTTGAACCAAGGTTTATTAAGATGCTTTGTTCTTAACAAAGAAGTTGTACTAACAGAAACATCCATTTCATCACCAGATAACTTTGAAAATAAAAACATAACTACAATAAAATACAGTGATATTTTCGACTTACATATACAGACAGTAGGAAGAAAACATTTTTTAAATATTTTTCATTCTGAAGGTAAGCTAACCATTCCGGATTACGCCCTTCCTAATAAACAGTCATTTAAGCAATTGGTTAATTTCGTTTCCAAAAAGGTAACTACCTCGCCTATCAAACATTTCAATGATGATTTGACCTATGAATTGCGTCATACCTATTAAAAGGCCTAATAATATGTAGTTTAGAATAATCAATAATCTACTCTGGTTAACCATAGTAGATTCAAAATTCTCTTAAAAGTAATTCCAAATAGTAGACCATAACTTTAATAAAACAATAAAGGCGAAGGTCTTTAAAAAAACAGCTTAAACTCAGTTTTTCCATTATTCACAGCTTATCCACAAGCTACAACCAAACAACACATAAGTTTAGGTACTAACTATTAAACACTATCCGCGTTAAACTATACCAATGTCTGCAATCCTAAACGAAAATAGCTCAATCGAACACCTTAAGGTTCCGCCTCATTCTATTGAGGCCGAACAATCCGTATTGGGTGGCCTGTTATTAGATAATACCGCTTGGGATAAAGTAGCTGATGTAGTCGCTGAACATGATTTTTATCGTCATGATCATCGTTTAATCTTTCGTTCAATTGCTATTTTGGCAGAGAGAGACGAACCTTTAGATGTGATTACATTATCTTCATGGCTAAAAGATCGTGATGAACTCGAGAACGCAGGTGGCCTAGCCTACTTAGGCACTTTAGCAAAAGATACGCCAAGTGCAGCTAATATTAAGGCTTATGGCGACATCGTGCGCGAAAAGTCAGTATTACGTCAACTAATCAGTATTGGCTCCGAGATTTCAGAAGATGCTTTTAATGCTGGCGAACGTGCAAGTCGCGAGCTATTAGATGAAGCTGAAAAGAAAGTCTTCGAGATTGCTGAGCAGGGTAATCGTAAGCATGACTTTCACGATATCAAAACCTTATTAAAACAAACCCTGGCTGATATCGATGAATTGAGCAAGTCAGATTCGACCCTCACTGGCGCGTCTACCGGTTATAACGACTTAGATGACATGACGTCAGGTTTGCAACCAGGCGACCTTGTGATTGTCGCGGGTCGACCATCAATGGGTAAAACCACTTTTGCGATGAATCTTGCCGAATTTATCGCTATCAACGATAAAAAGCCTGTCGTTATTTTTAGTATGGAGATGCCTGCACAACAAATCGTATTGAGGATGTTTGCCTCAATGGGTCGCGTGCCATTAAGTGATATCCGCAGCGGTAAGATTCGCGAAGAAGACTGGCCTCGCATTGGTCAGGCGGTAAAGGCTTTTGGTGAGAGTAAAATATTTATTGATGATACTGCTGCCCTTTCGCCCACAGAAATGAGAGCTAAAGCGCGTCGTTTGCAACGCGAACAAGGTCAAATCGGCGTTATCGTTATCGATTATATTCAGTTAATGCAATCTGGTGCTAAGTCTGACAACCGCGCAGCTGAAGTATCAGAAATTTCACGATCATTAAAAGCACTCGCGAAAGAACTCGAATGCCCTGTAGTTGCACTGTCGCAGTTAAATCGTAGTTTGGAGCAACGCCCGAATAAACGCCCTATCATGTCTGATTTACGTGAATCAGGCGCAATCGAGCAGGATGCTGATGTAATCATGTTTATCTATCGTGACGAGGTCTATAACCCCGAAGAGTTAGATAATAAAGGTCGCGCAGAAGTTATTATTGGCAAACAAAGAAATGGTGCGATCGGCAAAGTTAATTTAACTTTTACCGGTAAATACACCCGTTTTGATAATTATATGCCCGATATCTACGCACCAGAAAATTAGTCTAATCTCTTCTTTTAACTTTAAACAGAACTAGACTCACAACATTCTGCAACAGCAGTAACAATTACTGTGAAAATAATAAAAATAATCATTATTGTTGGCATAACGTTATAAAACAGCGATATGTTTCTGTACAAATTCTCGCTAATTACTACACTTATAGTCTAATTTATAAGCTGTGATTTTATTATGAGACGTTCTGCCCGCATTGTTGTTCATCCCGAAGCCCTTCAACACAATCTCAATAGAGCGAAGCAATTAGCCCCTGAGTCAAAACTATTAGCGGTAATTAAAGCCAATGCTTATGGACATGGTTCGGCTAATACCGCAGGAATCTTGCATGAAATTGCCGATGAATTCGCCGTCTCTTGCATACCCGAAGCAGTAGTTTTGCGTCAAGCAAGTATTGAGAAGCCGATTACTATTTTACAGGGCTTTCAAAACGATAGTGATTTACGTATCGCAGAACAACTCAAACTACGTTTGACTGTGCATGACGATCATCAACTAGGATTACTGGATAACTACTCTAGTCGCTCTGGCTATCGTTTTGATTTAAACATTAAAATAGATTCAGGTATGCATCGTTTGGGGTTTCAGCCTGAACGTACTCAAGTATTGTATAAAAAACTCGTAGCGCATTCAAAAGTTAATCCTGATTCACTGATTTTGATGACGCATTTCTCATCGGCAGATGAATTGGATAACGATTGTACTAAAAAGCAGTTAGACGTTTTTCACAAAGCGTGTGGTGATATAAAAGCAGAAAAAAGTATTGCTAACTCAGCTGGAGTTTTAGGTTGGAAAGATAGCCATACTGATTGGGTACGTCCTGGCATTATGATGTATGGCAGTTCGCCCTTTGCTAACAAGTCCCGAGATGAACTAGATTTAAAGGCAGCTATGACTTTTGAAGCACCGGTGATTAGCGTGCATGATTTAAAACAAGGCGACAATATTGGTTATGCCGCATCATGGTCATGCACAAAAGATATGCGCGTTGCTGTTATAGCTTGTGGCTACGCAGATGGCTATCCACGTCATGCAACCAATGGCACTCCCGTATGGTTAAATGGACAAGAAACTCAACTGTTAGGACGTGTATCAATGGATATGATCGTTGTTGATGCCACTGATGATAAGTACAAAGAAAATCCTATTCGAGTGGGCGATATAGCAGAGCTATGGGGTAATAATGTAAGTGCTGATCGTGTCGCCACAGCATCGGAAACTATCGCCTATGAAATACTTTGTAATGCTGGAAATGTAAGAGCCTAACTTAGTAATAAACTATAAAAACATCATTAAAATAGCTAGTTACAAAAAAAACTCTCTCTTACAAGTAATTAAAAACAAATAAAAAGATGGAGAACTATCTTTTTTTGGAACTTAATAGAAAAATCAAACTCTTAAATAATGAACACATTTTGTAATGAGGAAAAACAAATGAACATATCAACACAGAAAAGAACAAAAAAATCGATGATAACTACAGGGCTAATCTGTATTTTTATGACTTCAAGTGCGGTTTTAAGTGGCTGCGCAGGGGCAAGTAAAGAACAATCATCAACCATTATCGGCTCAGTACTTGGCGGAGTAGCAGGTGCTCAATTCGGTAAAGGAAACGGCAGAACAGCTGCTACATTACTTGGTGCAATTGCAGGTGGCATGATTGGTGGTAACGTGGGTCGAGGACTAGATCAACAAGACCAACAAAGAGTTAGTCAAACTTTAGAAACCACTCCAAGCAATCAAAAAGTTGTATGGAATAACCCAAACACTAAAACTAACTATGAGTTCACGCCAGTGACTGAAAAGTATTCAGGCAATGTTAACGGCCAAGCAACTCAGTGTCGAGACTACGTAATGGATGTATTTATTGACGGACGTGCGCAACAGGTGAATGGCAGAGCGTGTAAGAACAGCAACGGCCAATGGATTAATGCTACTTAGTAGCTGACTAGGTCAGAATTAAATTTAACAATCCCCAAGAAGTATTTTAGGGAGCTTTTTAGCTCCCTTTTTTTATGATTAAAAGACACCCCCTACTTTTAGGTGTTTTCAAACTTAATAGCTGTCGGTTATTAAATTTTTTTGCAGCTGTTATTTAAGCTTGAGCAGATATGCATTCCCACCTAATTGCTTCATTTGTTTCAGTATCCACTTTTGGCGTTTGAGTAGCCCAGAACTCGGATTATTAATATTAGAGGCAGCTGGCTTAGGTAGTACTGCGGCTAACATTGCAGCCTCTTCCAAACTTAACTCTCTAGGCGTTTTATCAAACAACTCATAACTGGCCGCTTTAATTCCATAGGTTGCATCACCAAATTGAGCGATATTTAAATAGACTTCGAGAATACGTTGTTTAGGCCAAGTAACCTCAATCGCAACACTCATAGCGGCTTCAATGACTTTACGTATATAGCTTCTACCATTCCATAAAAAAAGGTTTTTGGCGGTTTGTTGCGTAATCGTACTCGCTCCACGTGGTCTCTTTTTCTTACCTCTTTGTGCAAAAGCTTTTTTTAATTCAACAACATCTATGCCCCAATGCTGCGGGAAGCGTTGATCTTCAGCTGCCACTACAGCTAAGGCAACATGCAAAGGTATTCCATCCCAATCTTGCCATTCATAAGATGCTTTTAGATAGATTTTTGGAGATTGTTTTGCTAAAGCGTTTTGTTGGTAAATAAAAGCAGAGGTTGGAATCGGTGCCCAACGAAAAATGAACAATAAGATAAAAAATAACAAAATAACAAACATAACCGCTTGTATTAAAAAGCGAGCAAGTCGACCAATTAATTTCATAAATCCAATTTTATTATCGTTTTCCGGATCAGGTTTATAGCTATGGCTTTCGTTTATTGGCAAAATGATCCTTTATTCATTAAAGCTCTTTAAATAGATGCGTATCGGCTTAAAGAGTATTTCCACTTATCTACTCATCAGGCTTATTCATCATAATCAGAATCCTAGTATAAATGCAGATACATATTCACGCACAAATTTCACAGATAAACGCAGAACAATGGAATAGTCTGGTCACAGACAACAATCCATTTATGCGTCATGAATTCTTGGCTGCTTTAGAAACACATAAATGTGCGAGCCCAGAATTTGGCTGGCACCCTAGTCATATTGGTATTTATGAAGGTGAAGATGGAGATGAAAAAGAACAAAGCAAATTAATTGCTGCAATGCCCCTTTACGCAAAAACCAACTCTTATGGTGAATTCGTTTTTGATCATGCTTGGTCTGATGCTTATCATCGAAATCAGTTAGAGTATTTCCCAAAACTAGTATCATCCATTCCTTACACCCCTGCGAGTGGACAGCGTTTACTCTGTGAAGAAAATAGACGCGATGAGCTCTATCCTATATTGCTAGAAACAGTTCAGCAGTTCTGCCAAGAACAGAAATACAGTAGCTTCCATTGCTTATTTGCTAATAGTGACGAGCAAGAATGGTTAGAAGGCAATGGATTGATGACGCGTCATGATTGCCAGTTTCATTGGCACAATCAAGACTATACATGCTTCGAAGATTTCTTAGATAAACTAGATAAAAAGAAACGCAAAAATGTTCGACAAGAACGTCGCAGGGTGAAGCAGCAAGCAGTCAATATTCGTGTTTTAGATGGTCATACCGCTAGCGAAAAAGATTGGCATGATTTTGCACGTTTTTATCAAATGACGTTTATGGAAAAACACGGCACGGCGACCTTAAATGAGGGCTTCTTTAAAGAGGTCGGCGACAAGCTTCCGGATCAAGTGGTATTAGTTTTAGCTGATAAAGTAACAACAGATGATAGTGTGGACATCTGCATCGCCGGTTCATTAATGTATCGAAGCGATACCACTTTGTATGGTCGCCATTGGGGCTGCATCGAACAGATTGACAAACTACATTTTGAAGCCTGTTACTATCAAGGTATCGAATATTGTATCGCTAATGGTTTACAACACTTTGAGCCTGGAGCTCAAGGTCAGCATAAAATTGCTCGCGGTTTTGTGCCTACATTAACGCGCTCAAGTCATTGGTTAAATAATTCTCCTTTTCAAGAGTCAGTAGATAATTTCATTAACTACGAACGTAACAATATCGAAGAGTATATGAAATCATTAAAGTCGCCTTATAAAGATGATCAACTTATCGAAGATAGTGAGGTTAAGGGATGAAGCCATTTTCTGAGTCGTGTGTTAATAACCAAGCTGAGATATGTGCCGTTCTTGATACTTTGTTAGTAGAGAATAAACACGTCTTAGAAATCGGCAGTGGTACTGGACAACATGCGGTTTATTTTTCGAAGCGTTTACCTCATTTAATTTGGCAAACAAGTGATCAAGAACAATACCATCAAGGTATTAATTTATGGCTCGATGAAGCTAAGCTTGATAATGCCCGCGCCCCTATTCGTCTAGACGTAAGTAGAAACTCATGGCCTGAACTTAGTATTGATGCACTCTTTTCTGCCAACGCAGTGCATATTATGTCCTGGAATAATGTCATTGATTACTTTACATACGGAGCTCAATTACTTGAAAAAAATGGATTATTTATTCTTTATGGGCCATTTAATTATAACGACAAGTTTACCAGTGAAAGTAATGCAAACTTTGACCAATGGTTGAAGGATAGAGATCCTGCTAGTGGTGTGAGAGACTTTGAAGCACTTGATGAATTAGCTAATAAAAATAATATGATTTTCAAACATGATATTGAAATGGCTGTAAATAATCGAATTCTCTGCTGGGCTAAAAAATAAATAGTGAAACAAAATCTCACAGAATTACTCAAGCAATTCAAACACAGAGAAGTGAGAGATTTAGCTTGGGTGATTGCTAGTCCTCCTCTTGTATCAAGTAGCCCTGTTACAAATGATCTTGATTATACTCACTGGTGGAGCGATGAAGACTGCCTATCGGAGTTCTACGATTGTCTTATTGAATTAAAAAAACTCGACATTCAACCCGAGTCGTTAATCGATCATTTATCAAATCTAAAGAATAGAAGACTAGGATCAATCTTTGAAGGCTTAGTAAGCTTTTGGTTGTCTATAAGTCCCAACTATCGAGAGTTAAATCAAAACATTCAAATCATTGAGGATAAGCACACTTATGGTGAAATTGATTTCATCATAGAAGAGTTATCGACTGGTGAAGTGATTCACCTCGAAGTTGCAGTAAAATTCTATTTAGGGTGTGAACCTTACGCAGACGCTTATAGATGGTTTGGTACAAATACCAAAGACCAACTAGGAAAGAAAGTTGATCATTTAAAATCACACCAAACCAAACTAAGTAAAAAATACCCTGAGCAGTTAAAAAAATATTTTTCTCAAACCATTGATCGAAGACATTGTTTTATTAAAGGCAGATTGTTTTATCCCGAAAACTCAAATACTTCTCCTCAGATATCTTCTAAAGGCTTGACTCTCGCAGATAGTCATTTACGCGGTAGTTGGAGTTATGCTGAAGATCGAGATTTATCAAACATAGTAATTAAGGTTAATAAATCACATTGGTTAGCTGAGTTAAGTTCTAACGATATTCAAGAAATGAATTCAGCTTCTGCAGAATCTGTTGCGACTATCGATCGCGCTGAGTGTTATGTAGAAGTTAAAAAAGGTGAAATTGATTCAATTGAGAATCAACGTTTATTCTATTTACCAAAAGATTTTACTTTCCCAAAAGCGGAATAAACAAACCCCAAAAAGACCTATTTATGAGAAATGAGAGTTTTGTATTATCTTATTCAAAATAGAAGCAGCTAGACGATGCGCAACGAAGACAACTGAAGGAGTATAACGACACCAGCCCGAAGGCATGATTGAAATACATGTAAAAAGGAGGGAGGTGTCTTTTTGATAATATCTTTAGTTAAAGCTACTCACTTTAACTAAAAATATTTATTAATCAGTAAATTAGAAGATATTCTAAAACAATTACATCAAATAATGCTTTTCAATCAGACTAAGCTTTTAGTACTTTTAGAATTTCTTCAAGCTCTGTAATCAATTGACGAGAAAGCTGACTAGATTTACTACTATCGTCTTCCGCTTCAACACCAGATAGCTTTTGACGGGCGCCATTTATAGTATAGCCCTGCTCATGTAACAAGCTTCTGATCTGACGGATCAAAAGCACGTCATCTCTTTGATAGTAACGGCGATTACCACGACGCTTCATAGGTTTTAGATTTGGGAACTCTTGCTCCCAATAACGCAAAACATGCGCTTTAACGCCACAAAGAGTACTTACCTCACCGATAGTAAAATAACGTTTACTCGGTATTGCAGGTAACTCTTTATTGTTCGATGCTTCCAGCATACTTTTCTACTCTTTGTTTAAGTTTTTGACCAGGACGGAAAGTTACAACACGACGAGCACTTACAGGAATCGCTTCACCTGACTTGGGGTTACGACCAGGACGTTGGGCCTTATCACGAAGCATAAAGTTTCCAAAACCTGATAATTTGATATTTTGCCCTTGTTCTAAAGCAGTTCGTATTTCTTCAAAAAACATCTCTACGAGTTCTTTTGCTTCTCTCTTATTCAATCCTAACTCATCAAATAAGTGTTCGACCATACCTGCTTTAGTCAATGTCATTCTAGTAAATCTCCTTCCTTAAGTCGCAACATATTCGAAACTGGTTCAACACGAATAGTTGATGGCATTTTTATTTTATAAAAGACTATCTTAAAACCGCCCCAGTTTCTTTTTCAAGTGCTTCCATGATCTTACTAACATGGTCACTGATTTCTTGTTCTTCTAGGGTGCGTGAAAAATCCTGAAAAATCAAGCTCAAAGCGATACTTTTTTGTCCTAAGTCTATGTTATTTCCTGAATAAACATCAAACACAAAAGAATCTATTAATTCTTTTATATTCAATTTAGTTATTACTTTACTAATCTGGGAATAACTAATTTTACTGTCTAACAACAGAGCCAAATCACGTCGTATTGTTGGATATGGAGAAAGCTTAGTATACTCTGGCAGTTTTTTCCGAGAAATCAGATCAATATCCAATTCAAAGACAAATACTTGTTGGTCTAAATCTAATTGCTTCTCTATAGCCGGATGAATAGCACCACATACTCCGACTACTTTTCCATTAGATAAAATATTCGCAGATTGCCCTGGATGAAGTGCAGCGTGATCAGAACTTACAAATTCAAAATCCAAACCACTTGCTTGAGTTAATAACGCTTCAACATCACCTTTGATATCAAAAAAATCGACCGCCTCTGATGCGCTATTCCATTTTTCAGAATGTAAATTACCTGTTATAGCACCTGCAATTTTCTTTCTCTGAACCAAACCATCCTCAGTCTTAAGGAAACTTAACCCAGTCTCAAAGAATCGAACACGCGACTGTTGGCGCTTAACATTTTTATCTAAAGCGGGAATAAGACCAGACCACAAAGAGCTGCGCATAATAGCAAGTTCTTCTGAGATCGGATTAGAGAGCTTTATTTGCTCCTGAGAAGGACTCAGTAAAGACTCAACCCCTGAAGGTACGAAACTATACGTAATAGCCTCTTGATAGCCACGAGAGACGAGAACGTTACGTAGCTCATCATCTGTAACCAAAGTTTCTTCTTTACGCGCTATACGCGGCTCCATTGGCCTCAGACGTGCTGGTATATTATCGTAACCGTAAATACGAGCGACTTCTTCAACCAGGTCTTCTGGAGTAGCTAAATCAAATCTAAAAATAGGAGGCTTAACGTCCCAACCATTATCAAAAGAAGTTAATTCACAACCTAGGCGGGTCAAAATATCTTCAACACGACTTGCTTCAACTTCAATACCTAAATGACGTTTGATGCGTCTCGCTTCAAAATGTATTTCTTCACGTTTTTGCAAATCATCATTGGCCGAAACATCCGTTATTGGGCCCACCTGACCACCACAAATTTCAGTAATTAATTGAGTCGCGCGTTCCATTGCTCTAACTTGCACATCTGGCGATACGCCTCGTTCGAAACGATGCGACGATTCTGTATGCAAACCGTACTGACGAGCCTTACCCATAATTTTTTCAGGTAAAAAGAATGCACTTTCAAGGTAAATATTAGCAGTATCGTCAGTAACTGCACTATCTTCACCACCCATAATACCGGCAATACCTTGTGCTTGAGTATCATCGGCAATCACCAATGTATCTGCTTTTAAGCTAACTTCATTTCCATTCAAGAGTGATTGTTTTTCGCCTTCAACTGCTCTTCTAACGTTGATACCACCACTTAATTTATCAAAGTCAAAGCCGTGCATTGGCTGTCCTAATTCCAGCATCACGTAATTTGTGACATCGACGACTGGACTTAGATCACGTATTCCAGAACGTAACAGTTTTTCGATCATCCAATCAGGAGTCTTAGCTTTTACATTTAAGTCTCTGATAATTCTACCGACATAACGATGACATAAGTCATCTGCGGTGATTTTCACTGGAAAAGTTTCATCGTGATCGATATTGGTCGTTTGAATATCGAGAGTTTTTACTGGCGCTTGCATAATGACGCCTAACTCACGAGATACTCCAACGACTGAAAGTAAATCAGCTCGATTCGGGGTTGCATCTAAATCAAGAATTACATCGTCGAGATCAAAAATTTCGCGTAAGTTTCTACCTAATGCTGCTTCAGCTGGAATCGGCAATAAACCTTCGCTCTCACCCATGCCTAAAGTTTCAGCACCACAGAACATACCTTGTGATAAAACGCCACGCAATTTGCCTTTCTTAATTTTAAGTGGTTTTTCTGCAGCATCAGAACTTGGAAGAATTGCGCCGATCATTGCTACTGGAACTTTTTGCTCAAGCTCAACAGCGGCGTTAGTAACAATCTGTAATAACGCATCCGAACCAACATTCACTTGGCAAACACGTAAACGGTCAGCATCAGGATGTTGTTCAATACTCTTAATCTGACCCACTCTTACATCAGTAAAAGCAGAAGCTACCGGATCAATACCATCAAGTTCTGTGCCTGACATAATGAGTTGATGAGAAATTTCTTCCGTTGTTGCGTCAAGCTTTACCCATTCTCGCAACCAATTTTCACTTACTTTCATAGACTTATATCAACCTTATGCAAATTGCTTTAAGAAACGGACGTCGTTATCAAACAACTTGCGTAAATCATCAATGCCGTATCGCAACATGGCCAAGCGATCAATACCGAAACCAAAAGCAAAACCGGTATATTCTTCAGGATCAATCCCAACATGACGGAAGACTTCAGGGTTCACCATCCCACAACCCATAACTTCTATCCAACCAGTGTTTCCACAGACGCGACATCCTTTGCCGCTGCATAAGACACATTGAATATCTGTTTCTGCAGATGGTTCTGTAAATGGGAAATAGTGAGGACGAAAACGTGTCGGTAGATCTTCAACTTCGAAGAAGGCTTTAAAGAAAGCTTCTAGAATTCCTTTGAGATCTGAGAATGTCACATCCTTGTCTACCATCAAACCTTCAACCTGATGGAACATTGGACTATGAGTTACATCCGAGTCACAACGATATACTCGTCCAGGTGCAATAATTCTTAAAGGCGGCTCTTGATTCTCCATAGTACGAATTTGTACTGGAGAAGTATGAGTGCGCAATAAAGTTCCATCATCAAAATAGAACGTATCGTGAGAAGCGCGCGATGGATGATGATCTGGAATATTTAGAGCAGTGAAGTTATGATAATCATCTTCAATTTCGGGGCCAAGCTCTACCGCAAAGCCAAGCTGCATGAATATTTCTTCTATGCGTTTAGCCGTGCGAGTAACAGGATGTAAACTCCCTGCTTCCATTTGACGACCCGGAAGAGTGATATCGACGCTTTCATTTTGGAGACGCTCATTTAAAGCAGACTCTTCAAGAACTTCTTTGCGTTCATTAATTAATAAAGCGATAGCCTGCTTCACTTTATTGATTTCTTGGCCGGCGTCACGACGCTCTTCCGCTGGTAACTGTCCCAACTGTTTTAGTTGGTCCGTTATCAAGCCTTTCTTGCCAAGATAATGTACACGAATTTCATCAAGCTCTACCAAACTACTAGTAGCTTCGAGTTGATTTTGAGCTTGTTGCATGAGTTCTGTCAGTTTATTCACTGAAGTCTCCAAAGAGTGCGTTTAAGTCTGCAACATAATTAAGATCTACATCACAGTTCAAACTAAATTTTCAACATAAAAAAAGCGAGGGAAGGCTATTGCCTCTCCTCGCTTTGCATTACATTTTTTAAGCCTACGTTACTATGATAAATAATAACTAGACCAAACAGTAAACTAAGCTAGGGCAGCTTTTGCCTTCTCAGCTATCTGCTCAAAAGCATCAATGTCATTAACTGCTAAATCAGCAAGCATTTTACGGTCAACTTCGATGTTTGCTTTGTTCAAACCATCCATGAAACGACTGTAAGACAGATCAAACATTCTCGCTGCAGCATTGATACGTACAATCCATAAACGACGGAACTGACGTTTCTTTTGGCGACGGTCACGGTAAGCATATTGACCTGCTTTAGTAACTGCCTGTGTTGCTACACGAAAGACACGACTACGTGCTCCGTAATAACCTTTTGCTTTCTTTAATACTTTTTTGTGTTTTGCGCGTGCTGTAACACCGCGTTTTACTCTAGCCATTTTCTTTAATCCTCAAATTTTTAAGCGTTACTAAACGTTATGCGTACGGCATCATTCTACGAACCATTGGCGTATCAACTTTTTCTACGACGTCGGTTGCACGAAGATGGCGCTTACGTTTACTACTTTTCTTGGTGAGGATGTGGCGCAGATGCGACTGCTTACACTTGAACGTGCCATTAGCACGCTTGCGGAAACGCTTTGCAGCGCCGCTGTTGGTTTTCATCTTAGGCATCTTTTATCTCCAAATATACACTCATTGCGAACAAATATTGTGCTTGGGTTAACAAACATCCCTGTAAGAGTGCCTCTCCTTAAGGGATGGGAATAAACTTTATTTACTGAAAAGTAAAACCAAATTAATTAGGCTTCACCCTTCATTTTTTTAATTGGACCAATCACCATAATCATCTGGCGACCTTCCATTTTTGGGAACTGTTCTACCGTCCCGTATTCTTCTAAATCTTTTTCGACTCTTTTCAGCATTTCCATGCCTAATTCTCGGTGAGCCATTTCACGACCTCTAAATCGGATCGTAACCTTAGTCTTATCACCATCTTCTAAAAACTCTTTGAGCTTGTTTAACTTGATATTGTAATCACCAATATCAGTGCCCGGTCTCATCTTAATTTCTTTGACCTGAGTCTTCTTCTGTTTTTTCTTGTTTGCGCCTTTTTGCTTACTTAGCGAGAACTTAAACTTACCGTAGTCCATTATGCGGCAAACTGGAGGTTCAGCCGTTGGAACTATTTCAACCAAATCTAATGAATCTTCTGCGGCCTTTTCCATTGCCTCAGTAGTTTTAACTACACCTACGTTTTCGCCATCTTTATCGATCAGCCTAACTTCTGGTATGTTAATCTCATCATTGACTCGATTCTTCTTTGGTTTAGCGATACTGTTTAACCTCTATAAATCTATTATGTTTATACAAAATATAAAACTAGTCGGGCAAACCACGACTAGCATTTTCTTGCGAAATTGTTTCTATCAATTGATCTACAGTCATCGTTCCTAGGTCTTCACCTGAACGAGTTCTAACGGCAACTGAATCATTTTCTACTTCACGATCACCCACCACTAATAAGTAAGGTGTGCGTTGTAAAGTATGCTCGCGAATTTTAAAGCCTATCTTTTCATTTCTCAAGTCCGTTGATACCCTAATTCCGCTTTTTTTCAGCCTATTTTCAACATTTTGTACAAAATCGGACTGTTTATCCGTAATATTCAACACAACTGCCTGAACAGGTGATAACCATAGCGGAAATCTACCTTCGTGATGTTCGATCAAAATACCGATAAATCGTTCAAAAGAACCTAAAATTGCACGATGCAACATCACTGGTGTTTTACGCGATCCATCTTCTGATACATATTCTGCATCAAGCCTTTTTGGCATTGAAAAATCAACTTGGATTGTACCTAATTGCCAGACACGACCGATGCTGTCTTTCAATGA
>JBALXO010000052.1:0-26470 GCA_036960615.1 Cocleimonas sp.
GTATCAAGTTAGTTACGCGATGTTTAATTGAATGGCAATTGCATACCATGACCCGACCTAGTGAAAGTGCAAAAGCAAAATGGTCAGAAATTGATTTAGAAAATCAGCTTTGGACTATACCTGCCGAACGTATGAAAATGAGATTAGAGCATAAAGTGCCTTTAACCCCACAAACTATTGAAATTTTAGCCCGTTTAAAACCTCTTAGTGGTGAGAGAGAACACCTATTCACTTCTTACATGAATCATAATAAGCACTGTAATGTTGAATCTGCTAACAAAGCATTAAGCCGTATGGGTTATAAAAACAAATTAGTGGCTCATGGTCTACGTGCTTTAGCTAGCACAACACTGAATGAACAAGGGTTTGATCCGGATGTTATTGAAGCAGCTCTATCACATGTTGATAAAAATGAAGTACGTAGAGCCTATAATCGCGCTGAATACCTTGAACGTAGACGTACTTTAATGACTTGGTGGTCTGAGCATATTGAAAACTCTTCAAAGGGGATTATGAGCTTGCCAACAGGTATTAAAAATTTAAAAGTTGTGGGGAGTTAGTGGCAGAACATATGTTCACTACCACTGAATTATATTGATAAATTGATTTTTGATTAGGCATTCAATTTTGATGAGCCAAACAGCCACGCCTCGGCACATGAGGCTAGGTAAAAGTAATCCTTCAGCCTCACCTTAAGTCCGACTACTTTATTTACCACACTATTTTCCTTAAATTGTCCGGCAAAGTATCTATTAAATAGGTTTCATCAGTTTGAATATTCGTGAGTGATTTACAAGAGAATAGCTGGTATAGGGAATCTAGAGTTGGACACCTTTCTATTACAATAGTTTCTAAAACCACTGTAGATTTCAAATTAGAAATAGAACCTAACTCGACTAAACCTTCTAGAGCTATCTTCTTTAAAAATGTTAGTGTTTTAAGTTGTGGCAATTCCCATACTTTTATACAGTCTGTTAGCTTTAATTCTCTAAGGTTACTTAAGTTACTAAGTTCTTCAACATCATTTAGCTCTTCGCAATTTATTATGTTTAATATCTCAATATTTAAATTAGCTTTGAGACAATCTAATGTTGACAGTTGTTTGCAGCTTGAAATTGTCAACTCTTTAGTACTAACTTGTGATAGTGCTTGATAAGCAATAGATTCAATGGGGTCAAAAGAATCTATAATTAGTTTATTAACATTATTTAAATATTCAACACCATTTAAGGTGTAGTTATAGGGCCAGACTAGTTTTTCTATTTTAGATATTTTACTAATTACATCTTTCGTGTACTGTAATTGGTCAAAGTACTCCCAGTTATTTATCAATGATTTTATAACTTTTGCGTTACTTGATTTTGTGTAAGTAGCCAATGCACCAATTGCGTCTTCACCTCCAATCAAAGTTAAAGCTCGTATCGATAGTAACTGCTCATCTATGGTATGTTTTTCGTTATACCTAAGATAACTTATAGCTATATCACCGGTTGAAGCTATAGACAATACAGCATCATAAGTTTTTGGAGGGAGCAAAGTTAGAAATACTTGATCAACATTTTTTGATATTAAGGGGGAAAGTTGAATTGTGCTTTCTTTGGCAATAACAGCTAAAAGATGTAAAGAATATTTTTCGGAAACCATCTCCTTTTCATAACCAATTCTTATCAGTGACTCTAATAAATAATCACTCTGTTTATGATTAGTAAGAGCCGAGGCCATTAGGACAACTTCTTTCCACTCATCTTTATGTGCATTTTCAATCAGGAAATCAATTGAGTCTTCTTCTACAATTTGCTTTGCTGCTAAATATTCGGAAAAAGTTTTATGAACAAAATCAACATTACCAACAGAAGGCTCTCTGATTATAGAGCTCCTCTCTATTAGATGTTGGACAACACCTGATTCTTTGCCTAAAAGTGTTGGTATAATTTGTATTGCCCTTCTAAAACAGTTTTCTACATCTGCCCTAGGGACTGTTTGCCTTTTATTTTGTAGCATCCAATATGCTAAGCTTTGCAATAAAATCTCTTTGTGAGCTCTAGTTATTTTTATATTGCTTGAAGTAAAAATCTTGCGCTCGCTATCCCTTCTTTCTAATAGAACCTCCATGACTATTCGGTATAATTCTCCTCTTTCTTGAGGTAATATGGCGTTTCTATCTACGTTTAAGGCACAGAGCATCGCACACAATAAAGGTGACGACGCCAAATTCCTTAACCTAGTATTTTCACTAATCTGAACTTTCAGTTTCTTTTTATACGATTGAAGTTCTTTTGAGCTTAAATCATCTTTGTTAGATGAAATTGCAGCCTCGTGCCAATGCTCAATAAATAAAGATATATTTTGAGGAGTCATCGGTAACAACTTTACTAGCTCAAAAGACTTTAAATCACTCCAGTCATCAGAAATTGCATTAGGCCTAGAAGTTACAATAAAGGAGGCCTTAGGAAAACAGCTTACAAGTGAACTCACCCAATCTAAAATTTTATTCCTCATTTCATTTGGGATTTCATCTAAACCATCAATTAAGATGATTGCCTTGCCAGATTTGAGTAAGTGAGTAACCCAACCAACGGGCATTATTTCTGAATAAACTTCACCTGCGAAAATAGTTAAGTCCTCAATTTTAGGTAACTGATTATTAGAGTATTCACGAAGGGGTACAATTAGTGGTATTTTATCATTCCAACTTGAAAGTAGTATTGGAAAACTTTGCTTTGAGGCCATAAGACCCAACCAGTGTAAAAGAGTAGTTTTTCCTGAGCCTGGACTACCAGATATAATCATATTCTTTTGTTTAGAAATAATTTCTTCTATTTTGTATGGAATATAGTCCTCACCATCATTAATTTCTGCCGATAGGCTAATATAAGAAACGTCTAAATCCAGCTTTTTAATCGCTGTCGATACATCTAACCCAAATAAAGTAAATTGACTTAATTTACTTGATAAAGATCTTAAGTACCTAGTTTCAAAATCTTTATATTCCTTATCATGTGAAACAGTTGAGCTTGATAATTGTTCAAAAAGACTATTTAGCGAATCTAAAATAGCATCCGTTCTCTTTAACGTTTCCCCGCTCAATAATAGACTTATGTTAGGTGTGTTTCTTACTATTTCTATTGCAATAGCGCAACTATCCCTTAAAAGAATATCAAAATAATTCTTAGCTCCAGAAGACAATTGGCTATAATTAACTTTTCCCGATTTTATTATATTTTGTTCTAGTAACACTGGATCTAAGTTACTTTTAACTATAGTAACAGAGGTTACATTAGCTTTTTCAAAAGACAATACTAAAGCGTATAGAGCATCTTCTTTTTCACTATCGGAAATTTCAATCTTTTCATCTTCAACGAGTTTTTGTAAATTTTCAGCGGCGTCTTCAGCTATTTGTTCGAATAACCGATTAAGTTGCCTTTGTTGCTTCTTATCGGAAACTTTGGATTTTATTACATCAATAAGTTCTGACCCAAACTCCTCTACAACAAGGTTTACACCCGGTATTGATTTTAAGCTTATTTTAGCTATAACAGTTGTTAACGATATAAAAACTTCAGATAATTCCATTCTTTATTTCCAGCTCCATACTAAGAAAGTCGATTCAATAGTCTACTTAATCATAAGAAATTAAGAAAGAGGCTAAAACCTTAAAAAACAACATTAAAATTATTAAAAGCTTAATATATCCTCACTTTGTATAGTTCCTGTGTGACCTGGTCAATGGCTAAGAAATGGTTTGCAATGAGAGTTGTCATAAGATGATAGCCTTAGCCAGTACAACAGTAAACGAACAAGGCTTTGATCCTGACGTTATTGAGTCGGCACTGGCTCATGTTGATAAAAATGAGGTTCGTCGTGCTTATAACCGTGCTGAATATCTTGAACGTAGAAGAATATTGAAGTTCTGGTGGTCAAGCCATATTGAACAAAGCTCTAAAGGTAATATGAGCATTGCATCGAGTATTTCGATTTCGACCCAAGGTTTGAAGCTAGTTAATGGATAGTTTCTTGATAAATAGAGTAGTTAAAATTAACTTTAACTACTCTATAATCAGAATATTGATTTAGATGAGAATACGCATAAATAACAATAACAAACTATAAATTCGCCATCTAAATAATTTATGAATCATCAACTCTCATATTTATTCATTCATAAGCTTAGAATAAGCTCATACCTAAGAGAGATAATACGTCAATGATTTTGCAATATCTTTACCAAAAGAACTAAATCGATTAACTCTATCTAAAATATCATTTACTGACACTACAGGTTTATAAGTTACTCTTTTTATTCTAGTTCCCCTGCTTTTTATATAACTTTCAATTTTCTCTGTAATAGCTTTTCTTCTTATTTCTCTTTTTTCTAGGAAGTCTTGTAAAGATATCCCAGACAATTGGAAATCTAGTTTTTGTTTTTCAGTAAAAATATTTTTGTTAATCTTCTTATGCAATTTAATGTATGAATTACATTTATCTAGTAATTGAGTTCGCTTAGGATGCAACTTAAAACTATCAGTTGTTGAAAAACTAATGTTTTTCAACAACTCCTTATGTACATTATCCTCAAATACACTATTTTCGATAAATTGAGAAACGATAATCTTATCATTTTCTGTATGCTCTATGTCCCAAAATAAGCGACTAAATAAATCAACAATGTCTTCTTTTATATCATTCAGTGTTTTAGTGTCTCTATCAACCTTTCCTAGAAATACTTTTACATTCTGAAAATCAAATTCTTGATGCTCCCGATCAGTATTAATGTTAATACAATTTGCTAAATCATTAAGAATGTATGAAAGCTCATCTACGTCCCACTCTTTTCCTAACTCCAAAGCGATACCATCTTCGATTTCTTTAGTAAACAAGAACAATGCAGGTAGTGATTCGTACTGTATATTACTATAACGGTCCAGAAAATCTTGTACTATACTTTGCATTTTGTTTGCTATGATTTCTTTCGCTTCTTTCTGAGCGAAATCAGGTCCTAGCGATTTTGTTTTTCTCACCGGGTAGTAAGGCTTATAATCGTTGTCTTTCGTTAAAAACTCCCCTGGGAAAACGTTACAATTACTACCTTCTGGAAAGCCTATTATATTGTCACTATCGGATGCACAAACTAGAAAAATCACTTTATCACCCATTGCGGCATCAAGCTGATGAAATCTATCAACAAACTGCTTACACTTAGTATGATCATCTTGTGACACACCAAGAAAAACGCCAAATAAGTCATGCTCTTCATCATTCTTTAGAAACCAATTCACCGCTGTACTTGCTTTTCCTTTAGTTATAAACATTCAATCTTCCTATTGTGTTCATTAATTATAAATCACCGAAAATACTGTCGGATATTCCCTAAAAATATGGATGAATACCTTTCAGATAGAACTATTTATTTCATTATCGTCACACCAGCTGGCACCCTGTTTTCTCATCATTCCATTCAAGCAGTTTACCTTTAAGTCTTATCAGTATTTTTCACCCATAAGTATTTATAATTTCTTATTTAAAGTGCCAACACACCAACTAAATTAAAACCCTAATAGTTTCAATTCATCATTTAAAATTAGTCGATCTTCATCCTCAACATCAGCTGACACATCAAACGGCACGACCCAAAGCTTCAACTTACCTGAAAAATCAAAGCTATGCTTAATTGCTTTAGTAAATTTATCAGTCTTTGGGTAAATTAGAACGAGATTGCCCTTACCATTTAGATATTTATGACCATAGGCAAACATTTGATAGAAGTCGCTTTGTGATAAAGCATATTTGTCACTACCATTATCTAAACTTGCATTGAGTAACTTCCATTTTGTATCAAGTACAAATAGATTTGTGTCACCTTCCTTTATCAATAAGTCCGGCTTTAGATTAAACCACTCATTCTCTTCATGCTGAACTAGATATTCAGAGCGAGCTTGCTCTTCTAATGAATAGTTATCTTGTAACTGACTTCTAATAACATTTCCAACATAAGACTCAAATATGTCATGCATAGGAAATAGCAAAGATATGGCATTTGCTTTGCCTTTCATAGCAAGTGGGGTCATGCCCTCTAATATCAACTTAGCCCAAGCTAACGGCGTTTGATAATAACTCATGCCTCTATTAAGCTTCACCTGAGCAAAGTCTTCTTTTATGTTATGACTCACCGGAATATCATTAAAGGCAAAAGATAACTCTCGGCACAAACGCTGGTGAGCATTATTCTTCGAATAATTAGCTATTTTGTTTAATGCTGTATGAATTAATCGATTTGCAGGCCTATCGAGTAGGTACTCGTCATATTCAACATAGAACTTATGCTTGTTAACTAAATTGTGTTTCAACTGCTTTGAAGTTAACAATTTACCTTTTAAAAAAAGTAAATTATCTTGCTGGCTAACATAGTCTGAGCGCAACCCTCGTTTAACTAATTGGTTCACGCTCTGTAAAAATTGACGGATAAACACTTCAAACAAAGGCATTTTATGTTGATTAACTTGAGCATCTGCCGATTCAATATGACGAAAACCATTCATAGTTTTCAACATATTAAGTAGCGATTTACGCGAATTAGTTATTGTTCGTTCATCAGATGTTGCTTCATTACATACTTTCCCAACTTTAGGTAATACTTCTATTTGCTCACCATTAGGTATTTGAATTACACCTACATAGTGTTTTAACTGTAAAGCACGCTCTCCACAGTATGATCGCAAGCGAAGAAAGTGTTTCATTTCAGAAGATTGATTAAGGCACAAAGATTCTAGATATTCAAAGGCATCAACAGATATCTTTGCGCATCGGTTATCTGATACAACACTACTTAAAAAGCCATATTCAAAAACAGTAATAACTTTACTATTCATATATTCAACTACTCTCCAGGCTCATCTGGGGACTTAACGGTAGGCTCACCAGTAATAATATACTTGTACGCCTTTTCACTGCTAAAGGCGGATTTATTCAAGCTATAACGTGCTGTGCTTTGCAGGTAATTATCATCTTTATACTTGTTGCCAAAAAGTAATTCCAACTTTTTGTTATCAAGATCTTCTTTAATGACAAACTGGTAACCTTCAGTTTGCTTCTGATTATCACCAAGAATTAAACGAATCTTTTCCCAATCCTCAAAAAAGTACTCTTCTAGCAAGGGAACAATTTTATTTTTAAATACATTCTGTAGTTCAATAAAAGCCCTATCTTCAACGCCTGCCCTTTGTTCAAGCTTTTCAATAACAGGCATAAAAAAGGCATGACCGAGTGTATGTTCTCGGTCATATAACACTTCAATACGTTTATTCATCGTTTCTAACAATAATTGAAGATCAATACCAAGCACCGATTTGCCTTTAAACAACTCAGGTTTTGGCATCATTTCAATAAAGTCAAAGCGACGACGTAATGCGGTATCCATCATAGCTAATGATCTATCGGCCGTATTCATAGTGCCGATTAAATGAAGATTGTCAGGTACTGAAAAAGGTTTTCCCGAATGAGGTAATGTCAAACTTAGCGATTCTAATTTACCATTACCTGACCGTTTTGACGGCTCAATAAGTGTGATAAGTTCACCAAATATTTTAGATATATTTCCACGATTTATTTCATCAATAATCAGCACATAATTATCAGTACGTTGATTTCCTTCATCTTCAACAGATGAAAAATTCACATCATATTTAGCTAAATGTTGAACAACATCAACGACTGATAGCCGAGTTAGTGGGTAACAAGTCGGTAGGTTAAATTGCTTGTTACCATTAAGCTCTTTAAAATCGACAGAAAAGCCTTTATTTAACCAACGTATAGGAATTTGGTGTTGATAATCATTTCGAGATGGAAGGCCCGCTTCTTCATATTTGTATTGCCCGGTGACTACACCTACCGCCTCAACAGAGGTATTGCTGTCGATGCAAAGGACTATATCCCCTACATTTATTTCTTTTGAAAAATAGGTAAGTGTATTTTGATTATTACTTCCTTGGGATAAGTAATAATCATTTCGTGTTTCATGAGATAAATCACCCGTATCACCCCATCCAATAGCAGCTATGCTATTTTCTAAACAATACGTTTTAGCAGAGTTACTTTGAGTTCCTTCAAGGGAGAGTTTCCAAACTCTCCCATCTAGATTAACGCCACTTTCAGCGCCTAAATTTAAAGGTGTAGCATCTTCACAAATACTTTTAAATACACCATTCTCGGTAGCATAGGTTACCCCTCCAGAGTCGGTTTCTCTTGCTTTTAAGCCTTCTACAAATTCTTCATAACCATAGCTTTGATGAAAAGTTACAAAGCGAATACGTTTTTCAAGCACTAACCTCTCATATTCATCTTTTAAAGCGACCCTATCATTACCCCATTCAAAATCTGGGGCTGCTGCTCTAACCGCAGCTTCAGTAGTATGATATGTTTTACCCGTCCCAGGAGGACCATAAAGGATTTGATTTAATGGAGGCATAATTCTTTCTTCTTTCTTTATAATATATGGGAAATCAGGCTCCGAAGCAGTATCAACAGAGGAAACAAAGTTTGCATCATCATAATCTTTAATAATTCGCTCCATATCACTTTCAAGTTTCGCTTTGTCCAGTTCCTTGTCTATTTCATAAGCTCCACAAATAAAGCTCTTACTATATGTATCATCAGACTGCCCATACTTTTCTTTTAGGTACTCACTAGTAGTTTGCTTATCTGATATATTCCATGAACTTTCTGGAGGCTTTGTTTTACTAATTCCATAAGAAAGTACCAAACAATTGAGCTCTTTATATAAAAGCAATACCGGATAAATCCCCTTTTGAACCTCTTCACCGTCCTTCAAAAATGCAATCCATGGCACCTTAGCTAAAGCTCCTTGACCAAAGCTCGCTTTAACCTTTAGACCCTTATAGGTTTTAGGGTAATGTTTAGTTTTTTGATTACCGGACTTAGCATCCTCAATAAACTGTTCAGCAATTTTAATAATGCTTGATTCTTTTTCAACGATTTCAAACCCAGCTTTATTAAGAACTTTAAAATTTGCCGACTTTAAACCTCCACTAAAAAACTTCCTATCCAATACTTCACCATTAGCAAACTCATTAGCCCAAGACACAACGAGTTTAGGTGGAAATCTTTTTCCTTCAAATAGCACATCATAAGTAGAAGAATGAGCACCTTTCTCAATTCCTTCACTATCAATTCTGGCAATCGCTTTTAACAAATGTTCTTTAGTTATATTATTCGGTACAGCTGACATGAAACCACCAATATTTATTTTAAAAGTATAATGAGAGCTAATTACTCAGCAAATAATGCCGTTGCTTTTTCTGTTAAAGTTTCTAACGCTGAGTCAAAAAGTGGACCAATATATTCTGAAGCTTTTTCAGCAAGAGCATCTCCGGAATCTGAAGCGACTTTACTGCCTACCTTCTTCAGCATTCCTTTTAGAACACCTTTAAATGATGTATCTGGAGCAACTGCACCAGCTGCTGTCATAACCCTTCTTAACTCTTCTTTATTTTCTTCTGATACAAAAGCTTCAGTTAATGCTGAAATAGCTTCTAAGCCTAACTTGATGATGTTGGGAGAGAATGAACCATCAGATACATAGCCAAGCTTTTGAACCTTATTTCTTAAGTGGTCAGATACAAGTGGGTTTTCAACCTCGAGAATAAATAGCTCTCCGTCTTTTTGTATAAGGGGTCTTTTCAGTAGTTCTTTTACCTTTGCATCAAGACCGTCAGTAGAAGACCGTCTTAACTCCCGATCATAAATCAAACCACGAGCTTTTGAGCGGGTAACTCTTAGCTTTGAGACCAACTCATATACTTCAGGGTTATCATCTATAGCTTTTACTTGTTCTAATACATTTAGAACAATGAGCTCTACTTCATTCTTAGGTAGTGCACCAAAAGCAGGGGATGTATAGCTTTCTAAAAAATACTTTAGTGCTGCTTTAGACTCAGCCTCACTAAGTGAATTTACAATATTATCAAGATCCATTTGTATTCCTTTTTTCTTATTATGTTTTAAACTTCTAAACTGATTCTTTTATCTTTCTTCTAAAGGATTCTTCAACGCCAGCATTAAATTTATCATCTTCAGGAAACCCTTGCATATAGTCTTCTTTATTATTCAACGGGCTTTTCATTTGAGGTAAACTCTTTGCCAAAAGTGAAAAATAATTTTTAGTCTGCCAAGCTTCTGGGTCTCCAATAACAAAGATGTTTTCTTTAGCTCTAGTAATTGCAACATTTAGTAGATTCGGTTTACTTGCAGCCCAAACAGCTCCTCCATTATTTTTAGGGTCACAGCCTAAAACTAAAATAACTGTATTATTCTCTTTTCCCTGAAATGTATGAACAGTACCAATGTGGTTGCTACGCCACTTAAAGTATTCTTTTTTACTTAACTTTGTATACTCACATATCTCCGCCAAATGATTATCTAAATACTCTGATAATTCCTGCTTAATCACTTTAAATGGAGTAATCACATATACATCATTCAATGTGCCATTAACTTCTGCAATCTTTAGCAACAAACGTAAAGTATCTTCACCTAGTTCTTTTTTATACTGCTTCTTAGAGCAAGTACCTTTTGATACTAACCAATAATTATCTCCCAACGCACTATGTTTCTTTGCAATAATTTTATCGCTTAATAAACCATGAATCATTCGACCGTCATAAGCTATTTGGTTTGCAATACTAAACATAGGTTCAATACAACGCCTATGAACCCATAAAGGAATACCAACCCATACGCTTTCATTCATTACATTGAGTTCACAACCATATTTATTAGCACGGTCACTAATTTGTTGAACTGAACATAACTGAGGATTCCAGAAAGCTTGTTCATCACCCAACCTAATTTTACAAAGCGCTTCCACCAAAACAGGAGGAGTCGTAAATACAGGCTCTATTTGCAAAGGGTCTCCAACCACTACTACCCTTTTAGCTCGCCAAATCCCTCCTACTGCCGCTTGTGGCACAGACTGACCAGCCTCATCAATCATCAACCAACCAAGCTCTGCTGATGAAAGGGATTTAAACATTCGCCCAAGAGACGCAAAAGTGGTAGAAATCACAGGAACAAATAAAAACAATATTTGCCATAATTGTTTTACAGGAATGTCATCTTTACCATCGAGTAAATTAGACAATTTAAATACATTTTCTGTAAACCTTTTCTGCTTCAGAGCCTCTCCCAACCAAGCCTGTTGAAGTTTTAAAGCGGCAATAAACAGCTCTGAACGAAGGTGATTTAAACCTTTATCTTGCCAGTATGCATTACGCTGTAAATCATGTTCACCTATGTCAATACTACTATCAGGTAAAGCTTTTCCTTTGTGTTTATCTTTTAACGCATAGTATAGAGATTTATTATTTTTATAAGTGGTATGCGCTTCAACTAACTTCTCATTTGCACTTCGTACCTGTGTTTCTGCAGAACTAATATTTTGAGCATTCTGTCTTGTTAATTTATTACGTTCACCCAGAAGATTTTTAGCCTCCGCTATTTTAATTAAGCTCTCGTTTAAGGAACCTTCATATTGACGATAATTTTTTCTTCTAAATAGACGAGAAAAAAAGGATGGCCTTAGCCATTTAAGCTTTTCATGTTGCTGTTTATCGAGGAACAAACTTTGTTCAATTAGTTTGATTTTCTGCGATAAATCAACATTTTTAATTGTTAGCCCCTGAAGCCTACTTTCCGCTATTGCTAAGTCTTGAGTTAACTTCGATAAAAAAGACTCTTTAGAGTTTATTTGAAACCAATGATGCCAATGTTCAAGTTTTTTCAAAGAAGCTATTTCTTTATCGAATAGGTTCTTTTTACTCAAAAATGCTTCTTTTGCCTCTTTAAAGGTGAGAGTTCCATGTAATTTATTCCAGCGCCATAAATTTAGGAAATTGTATTCATCTGGGCGATCTTTCTCTTCCTTACTATTAGCCTTGAAGTGCTTAGTAAAAAACAAATCATCTTTAAGTTTTTCTCTATTGTCCTTTCTTCCTAATACAGCAGAAATAAGCCCCCAGCATTGCTCTTTATCACTTAATGGTTGCTGACCATTCTTAGTTTTTGATGCGTTAAGTTGATTTGCAATAGGTTTGTAATGATCAAGATCAGAAAACTCCTCACCTAATGACTCAACCAAAGGAAGTTCTTTAGAAATATTTTCAACCGCGGCGTTATTAGAAGACGCCACAACCATTTCAAAACCAATTAGATTATCAATCAAGTAACCTTCTGAGGTTAAACCATCTTTAGCTGAATTAAGTGCTGATATTTTTGTAGCTCTTTCTACAATATTTTGGGCAATTATATCTCTTAATAATGTTGTTTTACCTGTTCCAGGGGGACCATTAACAGAAATTAACCCCTCATGCTTCAGTTCACTAAAGGCTGTATTTATGGCAAACTGTTGCATTAATGTCATATTGTACTTTGGTGATTCAGGCCAACGCCCCATGGGCAGTAAGTCAGGGGCCATTTTTTTAATAATTAAGTCTAGCCCTTCTGATGTATATAAGTCAGCCTCTTTATTTTTTCTAACCGTTAAGTAATCCAACAGTGCTTTATTACATTCGCCAGCTGAAATACTATTGATAACTTTTTCAATGTCATCAATATAAAAGCTGTTCAAAATAGGCATTACACGTTCATCAGATTGTGACTCTTCTTCATCACTCTCGTCATCGACAACAGCTACTTCTTTTTCTTTGCTACTATTACTGCCTCCACGAGTTTCATACCAATCCAAACAAAAGACAAACTGACTTTCAGGGGTGAATTGAGCCCATTTATTTAACTCATTAATTAAAGTAATAATGGCATTAGCACTAAGTGTTTTACTTTCAGGCTTTTCGGGGTGTTCCGGAAGCTGTGCCGATATTCTTTCAAGCGCCTCTTTAAGTAGTTCATTACGAACATCAAATTCATTTAAATTAAGCTTTTCTAAAGTATTTCGCTGTAAGTGCCCCAATGCCCACGGCAAAGTGCTTACCGATATTTCTTCAAAGTTAGGCGTTCCCCATTGATCTAAAGAAAGTTTTGCAAAGCAGGTATCCCCTTCTTTTTGCAAGCGTTCGACAAATTCAATATTTTTAGTCGTATCTACTTCTTCTCCAAAGCATTGAGTCGAAAGCTTTTCAACCTCAGCCTTATCAAATACATTTAAATAAAGTTGGTAGTTTACTGATTTATTAGGATTTACTTTTAGCTTTTGATAGGCGTTAGTATCGAACCAAGGTAATACCGTTTCTTTCAAAAGGCACAATTCATTGGCTGTAACTTTTATTTGTGCTTCATTACTATCGGGGATATTGTACGGCTGAAAAAATTCGACAAAATGCCAACTTTTTAATATATTTAATGACGTGTTACTCATAACTAAAACTTATTCCTTTTGTTTCTGCTACTTACTGTAATAGCAACCTAAGCTGATTCTTTTATCTTGTCTCTAAAACTTTTATCAACCCCAGCATGAAATCCCTCATCTTCTGGAAAGCAGCGCATATAGCCGCTTTCACTAAGAGAAAGCCACATATCTAATGCTAAATTTGTTGCATGGCCTTTCTCTGTATTCATACCTTTTAAATACTCATCAGGCATTTCAATAAAGTCTGCTACTCCCCATGAGCCTGATGACGGAAAACTAACGCCTCCGTTTCGCTGAGCAAAATCATATTCCAATAACTTAAGTCCTTCGCAAGTAATGCTTAGCCAACTTATTTCTACAACTTCACCAGTTACCGACAAGCCATGTTTGTACATTAGAGCACAGCAGGCGGTAAAGTAGGCACGAGATTTCCAGTAATGAATTCCCCAGTTACCTAACAAGTGATACTTATATATTTCTCGTTGATTTATCTCACCTATAGCCTCAGTAATAATTAATAATGAATCGTTAAAGTCATGAATTAACTTTTTCTTTGTCGTTAGTGCGTTAGCTGATAACTTTTCTGCCTCAGTGCGATGCAATAAATCAACTAGATAGGATTCGAATTTTTCAGGGTGTTTATAAAAATCTGGAATGTTATAAATTTCGTTAGAACTGCCTTCGAGCCAGTCTTTATTTACGCCAAACAGTTTAACGGCATCGGTAATGATTTCAGGGGTAAGTTTTTTTAGCAGTTCTTCATCAGTAGCGCATGACGGGATATCTAAGCCATGAACGAAGAATTCTTCAATTTGATTACGGTGAACACCATGGGATTCAAATAAAGCAATGAAGCGACTGGCTATTGTCTCTGCTTTAATTTCAGTTCCTTCTATTGGTGTAACGGCTTTACTTTCTTTTTCTGATGGGGCTTTCCAGAAGAATTTATAAATAGTGATCACTGCCACACAAATCCCAAAAGTCCATTTCAATAAATCTTTAATATCCATACTCTACAATAATCCTTAATTAAACCCCTACGACAGCATCTCTTATATGAGCTATGACTCTATCGTCTCCTGAGTCATATAAGTGAAGCATCAAATCAAAGACATGTGGTTTAAAGCGATCTTTCCCTGAGCCTAAGTCATCTATTAATGAGTTATAATGCTCAAATAAAACCTCACGAATATCTTGGTCTGACATAGGATTTTGATACATACCTTGACGTCTATTCCTGGAACATTTTACTACAAAATTAGTAAACCAACGGTTATAGCACTCATCTAGTACGTCTCTTTTAATTCTGGTTCTTAGATTAAAAACACGATCCCAATTTTCTGCCGATGGAGAAGGTGGTACAAAGTCTGTTTGCCAAGTAGGTAATACTCTAACTGCATTACCTGCAATGTAACTTTGTATAAGTGATAAATCAGTTGGATTACATGTATAAGGATCAAAAGCATGTTTTCGATTCAAGTTTTCATCTTGGATAATATCTGTTGCATTCTTATGAATACGATTACATTGAATACACATTGGGACTAAGTTTCTAATATTTGCCGCTGCAAAAGGATAGCGGCTTTTAGCAAGATAATGATCTTGATCTTGTGAGGCTTCTTCATGGTTCATCATTGTACCAAAACCACAAAAGCCACAAAACTTTTGTGTTAGTGAGTCATATACTAATTTGTACTGAGCCTCCCTTGAGCCAACATTCCCTAGTTTTTCGTAGCACAATAAAAATAACTCTTTCACTTTTTCATTAAGTGTAGGAAATGTATTCTCAATAGATGATATAGGTGTGTTACCTGAAGTTAGACCAGGAACATCATTTTGATGTGTTAATGTCTCCATTATCGTAGCTCGTTCTTGCGCGGTTAAGCGCAGTCTTTGTAATTCACGAGCATACTCCAAGACTTTATCCCGAACACTTCTTAAGCTAATTAATTTTTGAGATTTATCAGCAGGTAAAAAGCCAGGAATTAATCCTCGCCAATGTAATAGTTTATTTTGTGTAGTCACAACTCGATTACCATTATCTAGTCTTTCATGAATAGTAATAATAATATCTACCACAGCTTCATGCAGCCAGTTATCAGCAATTGCCGTAATTGGGTATGACTCAATCACTTTGAACCTCGACTTGGCTTCTTAAGGATCTTACCCTGTCTGCTAAATATAAGCGTTCGACTGAGTCTCCCAACCCTTGTAATGCAATTGTAATTTCTTCAATATTGTCGGAAGATAATAACCTGTCTATTTCTGCTTTGGGAATTGCAGACATTGCAGGATTTATTTTAAAACATTCCTCAAGAATCGTATCAAACGTCGCACCAAAAGTTTCGATACTTGGCCTGCGTGTATGGACGGTGCCATCCCCATTGTTTTTATTAAAAACAAGTACATTTTCTCGTTTCATGTCTGATGGCACAAAAGGAGAATGAGTGGTCAATAGGCACTCTTGCATTGAAGATTCTTGCATTTCCGCTCTCACACCGTTAACTGTTCCCATTGTTAACAGCTTACTTATAAACTCAATTCGCCACTTAGGATTGAAATGACTTTCAGGTTCATCAAGTAAAAACAACGTATTTTTAGAAGATGCCATACACATAGTTCCAAGAATCTGAGCTAATTGATGCTCACCATCTGATAGCGAAACATAATCAACAGGCTTATCACTTTTATCAGAGTTAAACTGCACTTGTTCAAAACGAAAAGCTTTATGGGTTATAAAAGGTTCAGGAAGGCGAGTAGCAAAATTACGAGTTTTAATTGAACTATTAAATGATGTTCTGGCTGCTTTTGGGATAATAAGATTATTTAGCATAGCTAATTTGTGGAATGACGAATATAAATCTAATGCACCATCAGGCCAAAAATTATTAAATGCCCTGTGAGTCGCGTCAGACACTAAAAAATCTAATGTATAAACTTTTTTTTGTTCATCTATGTCATGAGTGGTAGAACAACGAACTAAGTTTTCAATAATTTCTTCTAATTCACTCGTCAACCGAATTCCACCAGAAGGTGCCTCTGTATGATCCAGTTGAATAATACATCGAAAAGAGTGTAAGGATTTTAAGTTTACCTCACCTAACAACTGTTGTCTTATCCCCGCGTTGTTCAATAATAAATTAGAAATTAAGACTTCTAAATTAGTTTCATAATCTACTAGCATCAATCTAGGTTCAATAGGAGAAGCCGTGCCATTCTTTGCACTAATTGCTACTGCATTGGCATACCCCTCTCGACTAACAAAGAAAGGAATACTTAATGTTTCGTTATCACCAGAAGTATATGCAATAACCTTCGAGGGTAATAAACTTATTGCCCCCAAAACATCAACATTATTCCACTCCCCATCGTTATATGTTTCTATTATTAATTTTTTACTTCTACCAACCTTTGTATGAGATATCTTAACCTGAATCTCATTATTTAACTCATTTGAAATCAGATATTTAATTTCAAATTCTAGCTCTTTATTCGGCTTACCTTTTTCTTCATCTGGAACAACACTACTATAGACAAATTGAAAAATCTCAGCAATGCTTTGCAATACCTGCGACTTCCCTGTTCCATTCGGTCCTATTAAGCAGATAGGATTAAACAGATTAAACTTACTTCCGACATCTCTAAAAGGGATAAACAAACCATCTAACAAACCATCACATGAAGCAGACTTTATAATCTTTAGGCTTAATAACTTCATTTTATAACCCTCTTAAATACAAAGTCTTCTATCTTAGGGTCAAATATCTGTTCAACAACTGGTTTTTTTTCATTCAATAGTGAAAACAACACTTGTTTAATCTCTTCATAACTAGCATTAAAAGACTTGATCATTTCCTCACTAGTAAAAGTACTTCTTTCAGATTTATCAATCCATATTTTTACATTTTCAATACTCAAAGTTGTCGAAACTGAGGTTTCAATAGGGGTAGATTTTTTCCGAACATTTACCTTTGGAGTCAGCTTTTGGGCTAACTTAATTTTTTCTAATAACAACTCCGCTGATTCATCATTTTGATATTGTGGAACAAGTTCACCGCGGAAGGCTTTGGCTAAAATTGATTGGGTTAAACGGTTGGTTCTGGCTTTAGTAGATTTATATTGCTTTTCAACGGTATCAGCCATAGTAAATAGAGATTCAACTCGACGAACAATTTCTATAGCTTCCTCGTAAGGTGGTAAAGGTAAAGGAAGTGGATTTATTATTGTTAATTTAATATTTGGCTGGCCACCACCCGCATAGGAAGCTTGTCGAATATCTTCTTTAATCGATCTCAAGTGATAATCGATATATTGATTTTCAATATTGCTCGGGCTATTAATTCCAACAAGACTGTCAGGAAAACAGACTGGATAGGTTACAAGACCTGTATTCGCTATTGTTGCTCCCACTATGGCAATTACAACGGTTCCAATTTCAAACTCACGACTAACTGAATAGCCTTTATCATTTAAAGTTTGCTTATGAGAAATAATACCCCCACCTTCTCGAGGTAAATCCCCAATTTGAATAAAAGGATAAACACCATCAAAACAACTAGGATCATTTCTTGGACGAATTGAAAATTTTCCTCTAGCGCACTTAGCGAAATTTCCAAGAGGCACCCATTGCCAATGTTTAGGTAATGTACTTTCCTTTACAATTTCTCTATCTAATTCAAATTTACCTTCGATATTTTCTCGTTTATATCCGTACTCATGCTTTTCACGCCACTCTTTCGTTAACTCACCAGAAGTAGCGGCGGCGAGTACTGATTGGCGGAAGCGTTTTAGAATGTTGGGAATTTTGTCGAGGCGTGCTTGGGCGGTATCTACTTTCGCTAATATTGAATCGAGTTTATTTGCGATACGGATTTGTTCTTTTAAAGGAGCTATTGGTAGACTGTAGCTTTTAAAGTTACCAATCTTTAAATAGTTAGTTGCGGAACCAAACTGTTTATCTAAGTTTGTTGCTTTCCATTTTGATTTTAACTGCCAATATAAATACTTAGAAGATACTTTGATATCATGTAATACATATGTTCTTTGATATGCTTCAATTTTACCTTTGTAATAATTAACATGACCAACATTTGCACCATTTCCAGGCAAAGTTATTAACTCTCCTTCAAATGAAAATGTCGGTGATTTAAATGGTTCAAATGCACAAGTAAAAAAAGTATATTCACCATCTACTGTTGCATGATTTGCATCAACTTTACCTGTTGATACATCGCAAACATTAGTTAATTCAGTTAATGTCCATCCCTTAGGTAACTCACTCACAGAACCACCTCATCAGTTTCTTCTGCTGCACCTAGCTCAACAAGAATGGATTTAAGCTCTAACATAGCACCAGCCATTTCTTCTATGGCTTCACTAATCAACACATCTGGCTCAGGCAAGGTGCTGGCGTCTTCGGTGCTATCGTCACGGATCCAGGCTAAATCCAGTGAATCGTCTTTTTTAGCAATTTCTTCTCGGGTAAAACAACGTAATCTGCAGGTATCGACGTTGCCAATTTCACTGCCGTTATTGTGTGTAGTTATGAATTTCTTACGGGCGCTTTCATCAACAGTAGTTAAGTTATTACTAACCGCTTCAAAAAATTCATTAAAATGATCTCGACCTAATACCGTGCGTTTACCAAACATCGGCATGTTTGAGCGTAAATCGTAAATCCAGACATTTTTAGTTTGTCCTTTGTCTTGCACTTTACCTTTAACATCTTCTGGTTTGGAGAAAAACAGCACATTGGTTTTAACGCCAGCCGCGTAAAAAATACCCGTAGGTAAACGTAAAATGGTATGTAAATTACATTTTTCCATTAAGTCGTTACGGATGGTTTTACCTATACCGCTTTCAAATAAAACATTGTCTGGCAAGACCACTGCTACACGACCACCAGGTTTTAACATTTTGTGATACATCAAATGTAAAAAGGCGAGTTGCTTATTACTGGTGTAATGCACTAAATCATCACGAGTAGGAATACCGCCGCCCATTTTGGTACCAAAGGGTGGGTTAGCTAATATTAAACTCGCTTCTGGTAAGGCTTGGCCTTCACTTGATAATGTATCGCCATATAATATCCCCGCTCCTTTATCATCAACTGCTAAGTCATGTAACATAAGGTTCATCATGGCTAGACGACGAGTATCTGGTACTAATTCCATACCGTAAAAAGTCTTATGTTGATAATTGTCGTAAGCTATTTCGCCTAACGACATAATATCGTTATGCTCTTTAATATGATGATGGGCACTAATTAAGAAACCACCTGTGCCCGCTGTTGGGTCAACTATTACATCGTCTAATGTTGGGTTCATTAACTCAACCATAACGTTAATTAAAGTACGTGGCGTAAAGTACTGACCAGCGCCTGATTTTTTCTCGCTGGCGTTAATTTCTAATAGGCCTTCGTACATATCGCCTAAGCCTTCTTCTTTGGCGCTGTACCAATCAAGCTTGTCTACCTCGGTGACTAATTTGCTTAAGGTGGCAGGTTTACGAATTACCGTACTGGCATTAGTATAAATGGCTTTAGTTATTTGAGAGCCGTGAGTGCCTAAGTGGATCAATAATAATTTATATTCTTCTAAACGCGAGGCTGCATCGTAGTTTTCTAAATCTTTCCAACGGTAACCTTCGGGTATACGCACTTCACCCGATTGACTGTCGGTTTCGGTATCGGTTTCCTGTACCATCTTTAAGAAGATAAGGTAGGTAAGTTCGTTAATGTATTCGTGGTAGGTAACGCCGTCATCTCTTAATAGATTACATAGGTTCCAGAGTTTTGCTACTAATGCTTGGGTGCTCATTGTTATTGCCTTTTAACTTAAATTTGGTCGGTTGGCTTTTAATTATTTATTTAAGTTAAGTAATTAAACTTAACTATTAAAAGCCTTCAATTGTGTTTTGTTTGTTTCGCTTTAATAGACTAGTTTACGCTGTCCATAATGCTTGATTAAAGTCTGCCAATACGGTTGTTATCGGTTGTTCAAATAATTTATTTGCTCGCTTAATACCACCTAACTGCTGCTTAAATATGCCATTGTCTAGTGCGGTATCATCAACTATGGTGGTAGCCTTCATTTGTTTCGCTATGGCTTGTAACCAAAGTTTTTGTGGTTTTTTCCATTCTTGCTTTGCTAGTATTTTTTTAAGGGCGTTGTCGACTCTTGTTTCGAACGGCACTAGTGCTTCACCAATTGCTGCTTGGCGGATAAAGCCAATAATGCGAGCGGCAATTTCTTCATTTTTAACTTCTTGCCATGCAGTGCGGAGATCTTGTTCTCTAAACTTGTTTTTTTCAAGCTCAAATGCTAATTCTTTTAGGCTCTGGCGCGTTAATTCCCATGGTTTTTGAATAACGGTTTGAATAGCAACCAATCGATTGCTGTTGGCATTAACAAAATCGCTAAATGACTGTAAATAGTCTTCAGATTTTTGGCCGTCACCATAACCATGGGTAATGTCAGTTACTTCATCTTGATGGTCTGATATTACCATGGGCTTTGTTCCTGAAGCTCCGCCAGTGACTCTCATATCAAGTAATTCACCTAAACCTGGATGGTTAGTAAACCACTGTGCGACATATTCTAACTTCATTGCTTTAAGTTCTTCGGCAAATTCTTGCGGCGGCTTACCAACAATACGTTCAAAGTTGTCTGATTGAACGTCGGATAGATGACGCTTTTTACTTTGTAGTTTTGCTAAAAATTGGTTTTTCGCCAGCTGTTGTAATTCAGGCGCTGATGATTGCTTTAATTCTTGCTCCAGTTCTGAAAAGGTAATGTTTACGTTGGTTACTACTGGCTTCATGCCATTAACTTGTTCAAGCTGTTTATAAATATCAACCGCGTCGTAAATACGGAAGGTTTCTTTACCTATTTCATCACATCGGCGTGTTGCTCGGCCTAACATTTGTTCAAAGAGTATTCGGCTGTTTACTCGACGTAAAAAGACTAAATTGCAGATAGCGGGAACATCGATACCGGTAGTGAGTAAATCAACGGTTACTGCAATATTCGGTAGGCGGTCATTCTTAAAACGTTTAATTTTTTCTAACGGTTTGTCGCTAGCACCGGTGATTTTTTGAATAGCGTCGTCGTCAACTTCACCGTGGTAGTTCTCACACGCTTTTTTAAAGGCTTCAACTACTTGGTCGGCATGTTTGTCGGTAACACAGAAAACTAAGGTTTTTGCAGGTGAATAAGGGTCGATAGCATCTTTTTCGATAAGCCATTTAGTTACTTCTTCAGTAAAGCTCGGGGATATTACTTTTCGGTTAAACTGTGAAACGTCAAAGTCTAATTCATCAGGAGTATTAAACGTTTCAACATCATTAGTTTGTACATCGTAAACCTGCACTTCATCATTAGCCTCGTAATGAATACCCTGCTCTGCCAACTTAGTATGAATTCGAATAGGTGGTAGGTGATCAGTTAAATGTCCATCGATTACCGCATCGGTATAACTATAGCTGTAAACCGGTTCACCAAAAATATCGACGGTGTGTAAGGCTGGCGTTGCTGTTAAGCCTATTTTAAAAGCGTCGAAGTATTCAATAACGGCACGGTATTTTGATTGGTAATCTTTTTGATCACGAAATTCTATTTCAGTATCGCTGAGTTCTCTGTCGAGTAGGTACCCACGATGACATTCATCAACCACTATACAGTCGTATTGGCCTACGCCTGGTTTATTGTCGTTATCACCGGGATAAAGAATTCGTTTAACTAAACCTTGTACTGTTGCTATATGAACTTTGGTTTCGTCTTCTGGTTTTTTACCTCTAGGTTTATTTAACTGCATGCCCATGATGTCGAAGGTATCAGAAAACGTTTGAAGGTTTTCCATGCGTACTTCAGTAAAGTCATCGGTTGCTTGTATGCCCAGTGCTGATCGGTCAACTAAAAATAATATACGGCGAAAGCGTTCAGATTTTAATAAACGATAAACTAAAGCAATACAGGTTTTAGTTTTACCTGTACCGGTGGCCATGGCCACTAACGCTTTGGACTCACCCTTCTTGATTGTTTGTTCGATTGCCTGAATAGCATCAATTTGGTAATCACGAAGTTTTAAGTCATATGCAAAATTCATATCATCAAGCTTTTTATCCGCTTGCTGAGGTGTTTGCTTTAAATATTGTTTTATCTCACTTGGTGAATACCAGCCTTTCAATGCTCTACGACGATTTGCGTTATCACGAACATCAAAAAACCAAATTCCGCTTTCTTGTTCGTGTTGTTTTAAGTAAGGCCGACCATTTGTCGAAAATGTTAGTGGAACTTTAAAGCCATTCCATGTTTCTTCAATTTCAAAACAACCTTTAGGCTGCAATCCACTGGCGTAACGTTTTGCTTGGTCAATTGCTGAGTAAACATTTTTACGGCTTCGTTTTGCTTCTACTGTTGCTACCGGCGTTAATCCAATAAACAATACGTAATCTGCGGGTCCTGATTCAGTTGGCCATTCTGCTATTGCTTTGTTTTTGTTGAGTTCGGGTCGAGAACCCGAGCCTTTAATTTTTTTACCATCAACGATTTTATCGGCGTAACGAACATTAGCAGTATCCGCTAACCAACCCGCTTCGTTTAGCTGTTCGTCAATTATTATACGTGTGGCGTCTTCATCTAAATGGAATTTAGACTCCTTTATTTGCTTGATGATTGCTGATTGCTTGTCTTTTTCTAATTGAGCGAAGTCGTTAATACGTTGAGTATTAGTTTCTGAAAATTGCTTACCTAATTCTTCAATCTTATTTTCTTGTTCTTGCGCAACAGATTCCCAAATGGCTTTTTCTTCAGCCATGGCATCAGCCCTTTGCTTTTCAGCATTGGCTTTTTCTTCTGTTACTTGATTTAGTTGCTCGACCGCAGCAAGACGATCTGAGGAACGTTGTGATTCAACTTTTAGGGAGTTAAACTTTTCTTCAAGTTCACGAACATATTGAGAAGGGTCTACCGGTTTAATAAACGCTTTAAATTTAAACCCATTAGCTTTATTTCCGCCAAACGTTATATGGTACCAACCACTTAACGCACAGCCCACCTGCATACATTTAAGTGCATCTCTATGACTTGAAGATAGGTATTCATGATTAGCGATATTGCCAAGTTTACGAATAGTGTGAAATGCATCTTTAACGTTATCAGCAAGTTTAAGGGTGTAATCTAAATCACGTAATAAATCTATTTGCTTTATGCTTTTACCAAACTCGACACCAACACTAGCTGCAATATTTTGTGCTAATGCTTCAGCAAGTTGCCGCATTTTGATAAGTGACGTATTTGGGTCTGCGGCATAGCATCGTTCAGCGGTTTCGGCTAAGCGAAATAACAACTCGTCATGCTGTTTTAAGAATTCAAAATTGCTGGTAAAAGAAGGCATATAACATCCGTTTATTGTTCTTCATACTTTTGATTATTTGTGTAAATAATTATGCACTAGGTAAAGTGCAATAATTGTAACTTATTGTCAAACCAAAAAATAAAAAAATCAATTTAAATCAATGTATTATTAAAGATAATAATACTCCACGCCCCAAGGGTTTCGCTTATGTGAAATTTGCTACGCAAAGAGGGGTATCTTTAGATAGTTAGGTTATCTACCTTTTTGCACCGCAAGCGGTGGGGAATAAAAACCAACTAAGATTTAATCTATCAATTCAGGTTAGTTTATTATAAAGCTATCTATACCGTTCTTAACTCTCATTGATTTGTTTCCTTTAAAATTTCTACATCCTCAAAACTCACCATTTTTACTAAATCGTAAAGCATTACATGGACGTTGTATCATGCTTTTTCATAACTCACTTTCCACCAAAATTTGTTAAAAATTTTCTATGAAATTTTTATTCATTGATTTAGAAAACAACTGGAAAACAAAACCTACACTGCATGGTTTTGACTGATTAATGTCCAAAGATGATAGCTCATTTTTTACTAAGGTATTTAAGCCATTAACAAACTTTTTGTATTGAGCAGATGTTATATCCAATACAATGGAGTCGCCTTCTTTGATAGCTTTATTCTCATTGATTACGTCAATACAATATTGTATATGATCCTTCAAAGAGGTATTTTCCGAATTTTCCTTAGTAAAACCAGGTAGCATTTTGCACATCCCTATGACCATTCGCTGTGCGGTACTAGATAATTCTTTAGATTTATCAAAACTAGATAAATTATTTTGGTATACATTAAGTATAAAACTAGACAAATTAACAAGTTTTTCTGATGCAGGTTTATTCACTTTTTATTCCCCTTAGGTATTGATTAAATATTTAATTTATTGCACGCGCGGTGTTTGAATTGATTCGTAGCAAGTTAAACTTCTTCAAATAACCAATCTTCAGCATTTTGCGTGCTAGTGTGAATACTTTTTATAGCTCGTGGTTGAGACAGAAACATAAAGCAGTAAGTATCAGATCTATCTGGTGACTTGATGTTATGTTTTTCTCGCATATCTTTTTTTGAACATACAGCCCACTGCCCTGATTCGTTTAAAAAAACAGGAAGTCTGCTAATTTGGTCTTTGGTAAGTTCTGATTGGTCTATATTCATTCTCCCTGTTTTTATGGCATCCCTCATCATGATATGGCTGTATGCTCGTTGATTAATGAATCGAGTCTTTTGATCTTTATTAAATACGGGCTTTCCCCATCGAACTTCTTGTACTTCAAGGCCTAGCTCCCTTACTATTTTTACGGTAGCAAAACCAACACCATCGCCATCAATAAGAATATTTATATTTTGGCTGATGTATGGCTCTATGTGCCTTTGTATTTCATATGAAAAATTTATAGGATCAATATCGGTGGGCATTTCGATTATTTGATGGCTAACTACTATTCGAGCTTCTGCGCTGTCTGTTGATACCTTACATATATTGATTACCGATTTGTCTCGCCCATTTCCCACATCACATGCAGCAATCCAACCCCATTGTCCTTCTTTTAACTTAGGTGTAACTCTTGCCGCACGTTCACAGTCCGTTCTGCTAAGTAAATAACCATTCATATTATTTGGAAATTCACCGAGTACTTTTATTTGATATTCAGGAGCATCTTCGCCGCCGTATGAAATGAGTTTTTCGCCAATAAATTTTGGTGTAACAAGGGGGGATTCTTCTGAATTTAGCTTTATTGCATGCCAAATACCTTCAGGGTTATCCGCTGTTTTAGCTAGACGGTGATGACTATCGTAGAAAAAACCAGAAGTTCGCGTCGGTTGGCTTAATAAACACATGTTATTATGTTCTTCTGTGAGTGCAGAGCTAAGAACTTGTAATGCCTTATCTGGTAATCCACTTGCCTCATCAACCACTATTAAATAGGTATGGCAATGTTCGCCGGCGAGTGCTTCCTCGTTACCTAAACGAGCCGATTTTGCTATACAGCTCCACACCCCTTTGTATCCAATGGCAAAAAACTCACGTTCATTCAATTCAAAATAGGACTCTAACCAAGGAATATTTCGGCAAATGGTTTTAAAGTTTACTTTGATATATTTCCATATAACGTTCCTTACTTGAGCGGCATTATTTGCGACTACTACAACACGACTTTCTGGGTTTAGTATGATAAATGCTAAGATCATAATACTCGTCATATCGCTTTTACCGGTACCATGTCCGCTAGATACACTGACCCGAGAACCTTTTTTTTGTACAGCTTCAATAATTTCTCTTTGTTGCCAAGTTGGTTTTTTATTTGCTATAAGCGCTGCAAAACTAATCCAATCAGGTTGAAATATTGTTAATAACTCAAGATAACGAGGATCGGACATAATAGTTTTTATTTTAGGCATTTAACCCTCCTCTTTATTTTCATCGGTCATTGGTAGTGAATAAACTTGTGCATTCACTCTCTCTTTTTCAGCTGTTATATCTGCTTTACGTTTAAGTTGAGACTCTTTTTCATGTTCCACACCCTGCCAGTATTCAGATACTTTAACTTGTAGTTCTTCTCTACTGTAAAGTTCAATTTCAACTTCAGGTTCCTTCTCCTTAAGTTCGATTTTTAGCATTTGGTCCACATAATCTGGTAGCTCACCAAGTTGATGACATTCAAATTGATAGGCGACCTCCGAT
>JBALXO010000053.1:0-26219 GCA_036960615.1 Cocleimonas sp.
CTTCCTCCCAGAAGCACAAAGATAAGAATTTAATTCAAGTTCTTAGTTTGAAAACTTATCAATCTGTAAAATTGCTAAATCTATATATATTAGATGATACTAATATAATTTACTATAACGTTCACGTATTAATGTTCAAAGAAACATTTAAAAAATGAGGTATTTAATGATCTATAAGATAGCTGGTATAGCTATAGCCTATAGCCTTAATCGGTTATAAAGTAAGAATAATCTAAGGTTGTAGACGCTGAATTAACCAGTCATTTTTATTATTTCGAGAATATTCAAAACGATCATGTAATCGTCTTGCGCCACCTTGCCAGAATTCGATTGTTTCAGGAACGATGCGATAACCACCCCAAAAATCGGGTAGTGGGATTTCACCGTCGGAGAATTTCTGTTTAATTTTTTGTAGTTGTCCGTCAAGTAATTGACGGGTAGAAATTGGAGAGCTTTGCGTAGATGCCCAAGCACCTAGCTGGCTCCCGCGAGGGCGACTAAGGAAATATTTGAGTGATTCTGCAGTAGATATTTTTTCTGCTCTGCCATTTATTTCTACTTGACGTTCTAATTCTCGCCAACCAAAAAGTATTGAAACATTAGGATTTTCGTCAATTTGCTGTGATTTCTGACTACTGTAATTAGTGAAAAACACAAAACCTTTTTCGTCGAACATTTTAAGTAATACAGTACGTTGGGTCGGTTTACCTGACTTTGATACAGTTGCTAAAGTCATCGCGGTTGGTTCTGCGGCATCCGCCTCATCAGCTTGTTTTAACCATGTTTCAAATAACTCAAAAGGCGATTCGCTCAAGTCTTCGCGATTGAGTCCACCCTTGGTGTATTCACGACGGTAATCACTAATATCCATTTGTGCCTCTCTTATTTCTTGTGCTTAGCTTTCTAATTCGTCCCAGCGATCATATTTTTGCTTAACTGATATTTGTGCTGCTTGTAACTCATCAGTAACTGCTGAGGTCTTCTTGTGCTCTTGTTTGAAAAAACCTGCGTCCGACATTAGAATCTCTAATTCACCAATACGCGTTTCTAAAACTTCGATTTCTATCGGTAAATTTTTAAGTTCGTGTTGTTCGTTGAAGCTTAACTTTTTGCTTTCTTCTTTTGGCTTTTCTATTACTTTATCAGTAGTTGATACAGATTTTGTAGAAGCAGTTTCTTTTTGAGGTTTATTGGCCTTTCTACTCGCAATTGCAGGACGTTGTCGAATCCAATCATCGTAACTACCGAAGTATTCGCTGATTTTACCTTCACCTTCAAACACAAAACAACTAGTGACGAGATTATTGATAAAGGCACGATCATGGCTGACGATTAATACGGTACCCGTATAATTGAGCAATAATTCTTCGAGTAATTCTAGCGTATCAACATCCAAATCATTAGTTGGCTCATCGAGCACTAATACATTAGCAGGTTTGATAAAAAGCTTAGCTAGTAACAGTCGATTACGTTCACCACCAGAGAGTGCGTTCACGGGCGAGTTGGCACGATCTGGCGCAAACAAGAAATCTTGTAGATAACTAATAACGTGTTTTTCTTGGCCATTAATCACGACTTTATCTGCGCCACGATCTAAGTTGTCTTTTACCGAACGATTCTCATCTAACTGGCTACGCAATTGGTCAAAATAAGCTACTTGAAGATTTGTGCCTTCGATTACATTACCAGAATCAGGTTGTAATTGACCAAGTAGTACTTTCAATAACGTCGTTTTACCAACACCGTTTGGCCCGATTAAACCGATTTTATCACCACGTTGAACTAACGTTGAGAAATCATCAATTAACACACGACCGCTTTCTAGAGCATAGTTAATATTCTCAACTTCAACCACACGTTTACCGGTTTTCTGGCCAGCATCCACTTGAATGTTTACTTGCCCTTGTTGCTCACGACGCTGACTGCGTTCGTTACGCATTTTTTCTAAAGAACGCACACGACCTTCGTTTCTGGTTCGACGAGCTTTGATGCCTTGGCGAATCCAGACCTCTTCTTGCGCAAGTTTTTTGTCAAAACGTGCGTTTTCTAATCCTTCAGCGTGTAAAGTTTCTTCTTTACGGCGTAGGAAATTATCGTAATCACCCGGCCAACTAGTCGCTTGGCCACGGTCAATCTCGATAATGCGCGTCGCTAAACGACGTAAGAAAGAACGATCATGCGTTATAAAAACGAGTGAGCCGTTATAACTGAGTAGAAATTCTTCAAGCCAGATAATCGCTTCGATATCCAAATGGTTCGTCGGCTCATCGAGTAATAGCACATCGGGCTCTTGGACTAAGGCACGCGCCAATAAAACCCGACGTTTGATTCCACCTGAAAGTTGATTAAAATCAACATCAGCATTTAACTCTAATTTGGAGATTACTGTATCTATAGTATTTTGAAAGTGCCAGCCATTGCATGCTTCCAGCTTACTTTGGACGCGTTCCATTCGCGTCATCCACTCTTCAGACCCTATGTCTTCGGCTTCGTTAAGAGCATGAAATTGTGAAAGAATATCGCCCGTTTCCGCTAAACCTGAGGCAACAACTTGATAGACGCTACCTGACATACCTTGTGGGACTTCTTGCTCTAACTGGGCTATTACCGCGCCCTTCTCAACGATAATTTCTCCCGAATCTGCTTTGATTTCGCGATTAAGAACTTTCATTAAAGTTGATTTACCTGCGCCATTGCGACCGATTAAACAGATACGTTCGTTCGGTTCGATGGTCAGACTCAATTGATCGAGAAGCGCAGGGCCACCGAAACTGACTTGGATATTTTTTAGTTGAATAAGTGGCATCTTTTTGACCCTGATCTTAAGCGATCATGCTCGAATAATTTGGCCGCTGATACTATCACGTATTTGAGTTGGTTTATCTAATTCTCCCGTCTCACCGTCAAGAATTACGTCAATTAAGCCATCTAATGCGATTGCAACTTCATCAGCTGTCTTTGCTGGCTCTTCACCCGTGAGATTGGCGCTGGTTGATACCAATGCAGAGTTTAATTCTTTGCAGAGCTGTCGAACCAGAGGATGTTTAGTGATGCGTACAGCGAGAGAATTAAAATCGCCAGTTAGCCATTTAGGAGCAGACTCTTTTGCTTGATAAATATATGTGGTTTCACTTGGCTGCGTGAATGCTAATTGATTTTCAGTTAAAGGTTTTAAATAGATCTCAACTTGTGAAAAATCTGAGGCTATTAAAATCAAACCTTTGTTTACAGGGCGCTGTTTGATTTCTAGTAATCGCGTTACTGCTGCTTCATTGCTTGGATCACAACCTAAACCATAAACCGCTTCAGTTGGGTAAGCGAAAACTGCACCTTCAATAAAGTGACATTTTATATCTTTGAGATTCTTAGTAATTAGCATGGGAGAAAGGTTTAAAGGACACCCCCCTACTTTTTGCCTGTTTTCATCAAAAACACCGAAAAGTAGGGGGGTGTCTTTTACTAATTAGTTAGGAGTTTAAAACTCAGTTATTTCTTTGCTGTGGTCTTTTTCTTTGCTGGAGCTTTCTTCTTTTTAGCTGGCTTTTTCTTTGCTACTTTTTTCACAGGTTTTTTCTCAACCCATTTGCCGCCTTCATAAAGCGCTGACCAACCAGTGGCTTTACCATCTTTGTCGGTTCTAACATAATGCTCTTTAGTTTTACGATCAAAACGAACTGCAGCTTTATTGCCAGCACCATCTTCAGCAGGTGCTTCAGCTAAATATTTAAACTTATCTGAAATACGATCTTTAAAACGAGCCAACTCTTCAACCAACGGCGCACGCGTTTCACGAGACTTTGGATAAGTACTAGCCGCTAAGAAAAGTCCTGCCGCGCCATCGCGTAAAATGAAATAAGCGTCTGACTTTTCGCATTCTAATTCTTTAATATGAACAGGATCTTCACGCGGTGGAGCGACTTCGCCATTGCGCAAAATCTTACGTGTATTTTTACATTCATCTTCATTTTCGTTGCTGCACTTCATATATGGACCAAAACGACCGGTTGTGAGATGCATATCTTTACCACACTTTTCACATTCAACCACTGGGCCTTCATAGCCTTTGAGTTTAAAGGTGCCTTTTTCGATTTCGTAGCCTTCACATTCTGGATTATCACCACAGACATGGAGCTTGGTGGTTTCATCAATGAAATAACTATTCATCGCCACATCGCATATTTTACAGCGATGCTTTTCCATTAAGGCTTGGGTTTCGGCATCTTCATTATTAACGTCGATTGATTCTTCAGCAGGGACAAGGTTCACAGTGGTTTTACAGCGTTCTTTCGGAGGCAAGTTATATCCATCACAACCTAAGAACACGCCTGTGCCGGCAGTACGAATACCCATTTGACGAGAACACGTCGGACATTCGATATCCGTCATCACCATTTCATTGGTCTTCATGCCGCCGTCGGCGGGTTCTTCATTGGCTTTTTCTAAAGTAACTTTGAAGTCTTTATAGAAATCATCAAGTACATCGCGCCATTTGAGTTTGCCATCGGCAATCTCATCTAATTCTTTTTCCATCTCCGCAGTAAAGTCGAAATTCATCAATTCTTCAAAACTACCAACCAAACGTTTGGTGACGATCTCGCCCATTTTTTCAGCAAAGAAACGGCGCGAATCGACTTTTACATAACCACGATCTTGAATCGTTGAAATAATCGATGCGTAAGTAGATGGTCGTCCGATACCGCGTTTTTCAAGCTCTTTAACTAATGACGCTTCGCCGTAACGGGCCGGTGGTTTAGTAAAATGTTGCTGCGGATCAAGCTCGACAAGATTCAAAATTTCATCTTGAGCTAAGTCTGGTAGATCAGGCGTTTCTTTTTTCGATAGGCTTGGTAATGCTTTGGTCCAACCAGGGAAACGTAATGTGCGTCCCGATGCATTTAAGTGATAATCACCTGCCTTAATTGTGAGGCGAGTTGAATCGTAACGTGCAGGAACCATTTGACATGCCACAAACTGGCGCCATATAAGTTCGTATAGCTTCTTTGCGCTGTCGTCAACATCGTTCAGTTCATTCATCATAAGCTTTACATTTGATGGACGAATCGCCTCGTGGGCATCTTGTGCATTACCTTTTGAACCGTATCTGATCGGTTCTTTAGGCATGTAATCACTGCCATATTTTTTTGCGATAAGTTCACGCGCACTTGCAACAGCATCATTACTCAAGTTGGTTGAGTCGGTTCTCATATAAGTGATGTAGCCGCGTTCGTATAGACGTTGAGCTAAGCCCATGGTGCGTTTTACACCAAAGCCAAAACGTGTACTTGCGGCTTGTTGCAAAGTAGAGGTAATAAAAGGGGCTTTAGGTTTACTACTAGTGGCGCGATCCTCACGTTTTAGTAGAGAGTATTCAGCAGTTTTAAGTTTACTAACCGCTGCCATTGCTTGTTCTTCAGTTACAGGCTTGAACGATTCGCCACTTTTATCTCTACTAAAGTCTTTAGTAACTTCTACACGTAGAGCCTCACCTGTTTTGGTAGCAAGGTCTGCGTGGATATCCCAAAATTCTACTGGATTGAAGGCATTTATTTCGTGTTCGCGATCGACAATCAAACGTACTGCAACCGATTGAACTCGGCCTGCGGAAAGTCCACGCCCTATTTTCGCCCATAATAAAGGTGAAACCATAAAGCCAACAACACGATCAAGAAAGCGACGTGCTTGTTGTGCATCAACTCGATCAACATCAAGTTTTGCGGGTTTATCGAAGGCTTCTAGAATGGCAGTTTTAGTAATTTCATTAAAGATGACGCGTTCGAAACGACTATCATCACCACCAATCACTTCTTTAAGGTGCCATGCAATCGCCTCACCCTCTCTATCCAAATCGGTCGCGAGATAGACTTTATCACCTTTGGCTGCGAGTTTTTGTAATTCGGCTACTACTTTTTCTTTGCCAGGCAGAATTTCGTATTGTGCTGCCCAGTCTTTATCTGGGTTGATTCCCATGCGACGCACGAGATTATCATTATCACGTTTTTTCTTGAAAGCTGCTTTTTTAGCGTCAGACATACCCTTGGTTTGCTGCGCTAATGTCGGTGCTTTTTTCTTACCAATTTGCGTACCACCGCCTTTAGGCAAGTCTCGAATATGACCTACACTCGATTTAACTATGTATTCGTTGCCAAGGTATTTGTTGATGGTTTTCGCCTTTGCTGGCGACTCAACGATAACAAGTGATCTTCCCATGATTTTTATTTTGTTCCTTTATATACGTTTCAACTTGGGGTTTAATTTACTTTAAACTGAGATCAATTTTCTTTAAAACGAAGTATAAGTAAAGCAATTTTAATGAAAATTCGGATCGAAATTCTTGGGAACCATACACTGGAATGTTTATCAGAGTAAAGCCTCAGGTTTTTTTCAGTTGTTTAAACCTTTATTTGGGTGTTTATTTATAATTCAAATATTAGTGTCGATTAGGATTTCTTAGTTCATGTTAAAGATTAATGTTGAAAACAGCTAAAAAGGTGGGGGTGTCTTTTTATTCTATATTTTCAGTGTGTTTGTAATATATTTTTATTTGAATCAGATATCAAAAATAAATCCCACATCTCAAGTTAAAAAATTAAGACTTGGGATGCAGGATTTGAATATTTTCAATTAGGTTGAAATATTTCTTAAGCGAGAGCTAAATTAGTACTCAACTGCTTAGTGATAAACTGGTGCTTCTTCACCCAAAGCGACGTCGTCCATCCAAATGTATTCGGCTTCTGTATCTGGCTGGTTGAGGAGCAACATAAGAATTACCCATTTCAGGCGGCTAAGATCAAACTCTTTGTCGCCTAGCATTAGAATGCGATCGATGGTCCGCTCGAACATTTCTGGGGTAAGTACTTGTGTTTCTCTGAGTGAAACTAAATAGTTTTGACAGTCTTGATCAAGAAAACGCGCTTCATATTTTGAAAACTGACGCATAGATTGTGCTTGTGGCTCAGTAAGGTAGATCTGGTCGTCATCTGCCAGACTTTCTAACCAGTCAAATGCCTTAGTAATACGAGTTTTAGGAAATCCTGCATTCTTGAGCTCACCATGCAAAACGTCTCTATTTTGAGTTACATCTTCTACTTCCGCGTAGTTGTCGAACAGATAAAAAAGTACATCCAATGTATTTTCTTTCATGAGATTGGGGTTCTCTAATTTTACACTCACTTCCTTACCATTACGGGGTATGGCTTGAAACGAGCATTTTGATTTATTTAAAAATCGTTGCTAACGATAAACTGATTGCTAACAGTGTCTACTTGCTTTGGAATATCCATAGTTTTATGAGACATCAGCTGATTTACACATATTATTATAAAACCACAAAAAAGTCACTGCCGCTCGCCTGATAGCGCGGTTTAGCTGACGGCTGGTGCTTGTGCTTTAGTAATTTTATTTAATTCGTGTGTAAGTTCCACCGCCATTACTGGTGAGATAATTTTGTAATTCTAAAATTAATAACATCGCTGCGATTGACGCTGCATCTAAATTAGTCGATAAGACTAACTGATCAATACTGATTGGGTCGTAACCCATAGCAGTTAAAAGGTCACTTTGTTCTTGATCCAAATTGTTATCAGTTTGACACCCTGATGAGGTCGTTTGATTAGAAACAAAGCTTGCTGAAGGGCTTGTTTCAGGATTGAGGTTGGTAGATTGGTTTACTGGCCGATTAACAACGCTGTGATCATTTAAATCAATTACATCTACCATTTCTTCGAGGATATCTTCAGCGGTTTCCACTAACTTAGCGCCTTGACGGATCAATTGATGACAACCTTTAGCGAGAGGATTATGAATTGAGCCTGGAATCGCAAACACTTCACGATTTTGCTCCATTGCTAAACGAGCAGTTATCAATGAACCACTTTTTAGCGCGGCTTCAACAACTAGCACACCATAACTCATAGCGCTGATAATACGATTACGACGTGGAAAATGCCTTGAATCAGGATGTGTTCCCACAGGGAATTCACTCACTATTGCGCCGCCCTCAACTATTTTGTGTGCTAATTCACGGTGTTTGGCCGGATATACTCTATCAATACCTGTGGCAATGATTGCTATTGTAGGACCGTTTCCATCAATAGCACCTTGATGTGCTGCGCCATCAACACCCAAAGCCAAACCACTGGTGATGCATAAACCAGTTTGAGCCAAATGTTTGGCGAATTCATAAGCATTATTATGCCCACTTTGAGTCGGATTACGGCTACCGACAATACCTAATTGAGGGTCTTGCAGAATATTTAGATTGCCGTGTACATACAATAAGGCAGGTGCATCGTTAATTTGTTTTAAACGCGAAGGGTATTCGGAATCATTTAATGTAATTATATGATGCTTATCAGACGTATTTAACCATTCCAGATCAAGTTTAGCAGCATCATCATCGCTTTTTTGATCAACTATATTATTCGCATCTTTTAGCGAAATACCAGCCTGGGTTAGTTTTGATGTATTTGCAGCTAAAGCTGCGCTTGGACTATCGAAGTTATTGAGCAGTAACTGAAATTTTTTAGAACCGATGCCTGAAACTCGCCAAAGCCTAATCCAAGATTCTAATTCTTCATTATTATTCGTTTGGATATGCATAAAGTGATTCTATCATTTAGTGTGACTAATTAATTACTTTGATTTCAGTATATAAATTAATATTTCATCAAATAAAAAGGCTCCAACAGGAGCCTTTTTATTTAGCAGTAACTAAGGATTAATTTAAGGGTTACCAATTTTGTAACCATTTTTTACTTCACTAGTAGAATCAGTAATAACAGCATAACTAATATCATTTAACACTTTATAAACAATCGCTGTTGCCGCTTGAGAAGGTGGAATACCGACTTTAACCGGTTTTGATATATCAAATTTATGCTTACTAACAGTTCTTGCGATTGGGTCATCGACCAATTTACCCGGTGAGTAAACACCTAAAGTGAATCCAGCTTTTATACCCTGACGCTTACCTTGATTGATAGTAATGATTTGAGTTTGCCCAGAAATTAATTCAGCATCGAATAAAGAAATTATATTGCCACGGATTTTTCTATCAGGAATAGTAATCGGAGCTTTTAGATTATGTGTTTCATCATCGATGTAAAGTAATCTGTCACCTCGTTTAATTTCACGCTTTGACTCAATAACCAAGGCTGTCGCGACTTCTGCATGAGTAGATGGACGCTCAACTTCTAAAAAGCCGTTATAAACGACTTCTCGACCGTATTCTTTACCTGTTTTAGGATCAGATAGTATTTTACCTACATTAAAGATCGCATATTCTCCACCTGCTTGTGTATCTTTAAGGTTTTTAACATAAACCGTCTGGTCAACTTCTAATAGGATGTTCGCATTTTTTGCGTCAACAATATAAGGCGCATTATTAATAGCGTTTTCGTCTAATACACGAGGCCATGATAAGAACGGCGAAAGCGTTGAAATTGGCTCACCGACATTGCTATTTCTTTCAACACGCATTTGCGGAACCAGTTTCTCAACGGTAGAGCTACTAGAACTGCCACCATTGCCACGACCTTGATAGATAAATAACACATCACCTGGGAAAATAAGGTGTGGATTCTGCACTTTTTGGTTTTTATCCCATACTTCGGGCCAATATGCAGGGTTCTTTAAGAATTTGTTTGAGATAGCCCACAAGGTATCACCTTTTTTAACCACATAACGCGTTGGAGCACCTGCTTTAAAAGGAGAACTGGTAGTGTTTCTTACAATTTTAGAACCATTTTTTTGTTGAGCGTTATAAGAAGCTTTTTTAGGTAATCCGTAATAGCTATCAAATGGATCTGCATTGTGCAGGCTGTTTAACTTCTCAGCTGCTGCTGATTGCGATGCACCTTTGAAATCACCATTACTACAACCACTTAATATAGCCAACGAGAGAGTAGATAACGTTAACACTGAAGTCCGAGTTATGTTTCGTGTTAAATATGAAAGATTAAAAGACATGGAAACCCTCTTTTTTATTGTTTATTATTTTGTTGTCTATATTCTATTATGGAGTCACTGATATGAATGAAACACTCATTCAATAACTTTTATTATTTCAAATAATATCTTATCTAAGCTAAGGCATGCAGTGTTTTCAGACTTACGGTATTATTTGCTTTTGCTTACTTGTGATTTAATCTTGATTCATTATTAGGTTTATATAAGATTCTTTGTATAGCCCATCAATGATGGTTAATCTCTCAACAATATTATTTTGGATAGAACTATGGCGCTTTTAGATATTTTACGTTTTCCTGATGCACGCTTGCGCACCAAAGCAAAGCCTATTGATGAGGTTACGGATGAGTTGCGCACCTTTGTTGATGATATGTTTGAGACTATGTACGCAGCACCAGGTATTGGCTTAGCAGCAACGCAGGTAGATTTTCATAAACAACTTGTAATCGTTGATGTATCTGAAGATAAAAGTGAACCTTATTGCTTTATTAACCCAGTAATAACGCATGAAGAAGGCGAAGAAATCTGCCAAGAAGGCTGTTTATCTGTACCCGAATATTACGCTGATGTATCACGTGCAGAGAAGATCAAAGTAAAAGCTTTGGATCGCGATGGTAAAGAATTTGAAATCGAAGCAGATGGCCTGTTCGCAGTTTGTATTCAGCACGAAATAGATCACTTAAAAGGTAAAATTTTTGTGGATTATCTATCGCCGTTAAAACAGAAGCGATTGCTTAAAAAGATTGAGAAAATGGCTAAGCAAAATGCGCCTGCCTAAAATTCTCTAGGAATTATAACAAAAAAGACACCCCCCAACTTTTCATACAATAACCTTTAGCAATAGCTTTTAACAATAAATAATGAAACCACTCAAAATAATTTACGCAGGTACGCCAGACTTTGCTGTGCCTGCATTAGAGGCATTGGTTGAATCTCAGCATGAGGTTGTAGCGGTATACACTCAACCCGACAGACCTGCTGGGCGTGGGCGTAAAGTACAATTTGGACCGATCAAACAAGTCGCGGTTGATGAAGGTATCGAAGTACAGCAACCCATCTCATTTAAAGACGAGGATGCCGAAAAAATCCTCGCTGATTACCAATGTGATGTAATGGTCGTTGCAGCCTATGGTTTGATTTTGCCGCAGCACATACTAGAACTACCTAAATATGGCTGTTTAAATATTCATGGCTCTTTATTACCAAGATGGCGAGGGGCTGCTCCGATTCATCGTGCGATTCAAAGTGGTGATACTGAGACGGGAGTTACTATTATGCAAATGGCAACGGGCTTAGATACAGGGGATATGTTATTGAAAATAGCTTGCCCAATAACTGCTGAAGATACCAGCCAAACGATCCATGATCGTTTAGCCGCTGATGGTGCTGATGCTTTGTTGACAGTATTAAAATCGATCAATCATCTCCAGCCTGAAATTCAAAACGAAGATCAAACTTGTTATGCGCAAAAGCTGAATAAAGCTGAAGCCGAAATTGACTGGAATCTATCAGCAATAGAAATAGACCGAAAGATTCGAGCCTTTAACCCTTGGCCAGTTGCGTTTACTTTATATGATGGAAAACCACTGAGAATATTTCTGTCAAAACTGTTAGATAAACACACTAATGCTTCAGCAGGAACAGTTATTACTGAAACTGTTGATGGAATTGAAATCGCTACAGGCGATGGAGTTTTAGCATTTTCTCGCTTGCAGTTACCGGGAAAGAAAGCGATGGACGTACGAGACTTTTTAAATGGACGCTCTTTATTAGGAATGAAATTACCCTCGTGAAAATATTATTTTCTGCTTTAGAAACAGATAAAAAGATGGGGGGTGTCTTTTACAATGTCTAAAACACCACCTAAAAACCCAAGAACAGAAGCTGCTAAAATTCTGCAAGCTGTTATATACAAAGGCGAATCGTTAAATACAGCCTTAGTCAGCAACGATAGCCCCCTAATTAGCGACTTATGTTACGGCAGTTTACGGTGGCATGAACCTTTGAGTTTTTTACTCAATGAGCTGATGTCGAAAAAACTAAAAACCAAAGATAAAGACGTCGAATGTTTAATTCGTCTCGGCTTGTATCAAATCATCTATCAAAAGACACCCGACCACGCTGCCGTAGGAGAAACAGTTAGCGCCCTAAAAGGTTTAAAAAAACCGTGGGCAAAGAATTTAGTGAACGCTGTATTGCGTAATTTTCTTCGCGGACAAGTGAAATTATTAAAACAAAAGGATGAATTTTGGCCAGCGAAATATGCTTTTCCACAATGGTTGTTAGATCGGATTAAAAATTCCTATCCTGAAAACTGGCAAACGATCTTAGACGAATCAAATAAACGCGCACCAATGACTTTGCGCGTCAATTTAACCCACCAAACTAGAGAAGAATATTTAACTAAATTAACTGATTCGGGTATAGAAGCTCACATTGTTGATGGCGTTACTTCAGCAATATCACTGGCTAATCCTCAAAATGTATTTGAATTACCAGGTTTTGTAGATGGAGATGCATCGGTTCAAGATGCCGCGGCGCAAGGTGCTACAATATTATTAGATTGCCAAGACAATATGACCGTGCTGGATGCCTGTGCAGCTCCTGGTGGAAAAACAGGTCATATTTTAGAAAGCGCCAAAAACTTAAATGTGATTGCTATCGATAGTAGCGAAATACGTTTAAGACGAGTGCATGAAAATCTAGAACGTTTAAAACTTAACGCTACTGTAATTGCCTCTGATGCATTAGTCACAAACAACTTTGCAAAAGATATTTTGTTTGATCGCATTTTATTGGACGCGCCCTGCTCCGCAACAGGCGTAATTCGACGTCATCCTGATATAAAAGTACTCAGACGCGAATCTGACATTAAACAGTTACAACAATTACAAAGTGATATTTTAGATGCTCTTTGGCAAAAACTGAAGCCTTCCGGAATAATGGTTTATGCGACCTGTTCAATTTTACCTGATGAAAATGAAGATCAAATTAAGGCATTTATTGAACGCCATAATGATATTGAGGTTATCGCAATTCCGAATGCTCAAGGTTTAGGGCGACAAGTCTTTCCAGGAGAAGATGGAATGGATGGTTTTTATTACGCGAAGCTTTCTAAGCTTAAATAAAATTATACGAATGAGCAAAAAGGTAGAGGGTGTCATTTATATTTTCTAACCCAACGATTTCATCCTATAAAAACAAATAGAATTAAGTTATCGATTCCTTAGTACAAGATTCATCAAAAGTGGTAAAATAACCACATGTTTCGTTTTCCCAAAAAAATATCAACCCAATTAATCCTCGTTTACTTGCTCTTTTTGCCCATGCAAGCGCATGCGGAAAATATTGATTTTAAAGACTTCAAATTAATGGGGAATCCGGATAAGTTTGAGATTAATACCCGTGTCGAGTTTGTATTGACTGACTATTTACGCAGCGCTTTACAAAATGGCGTGACTCTTGAAGCACGAGTTCAATTCCGTTTAGGTAAACACAATAGTTGGTGGTTTAATTCAGATACACCTCTATTAACAGTAACTTACCAATTAAAGTATCATGCCCTAAGTCGTCATTATTTGCTCTCTCGAAATGATACTAATGAGCATTGGAATTTTTCTACTCTGCCCTCAGCAGTAAGAAAATTAAGTGAATTACGTAAGTATTCGCTACCTGATATTTCGGCTTCATTAGGTGACGGTGAATATTATATTTTAGCTGCAGCTGATATGGTTCCTTCATCTCTTGGGCTTCCACTTCGTATTCAATCTATATTCAGTGACCAATATACATTGAGCAGTGAGGGTGTCTTGTGGCCCCTTCCTTAAGAACTTTCTTTCTTCAGATATTTCCTGTCCTAATAACTTTTTTATTATTAGTGGCCTCATTCGTAATGCTAGGGATATCGACTAAAAACCCTAATCAATCTAGCACTATAAATACATGGCTAATTCCACTGAATATTAGTGTATTAGTTATTTTATCTTCGTTGATTATTTATAACGTCTTAAAAGCACTGAAGCATCTGCGTTCAAAACGAGCAGGATCTCGTTTCACCTTACGCTTGATGTATGCATTTTCTCTTCTGACTGTTTTACCCGTATTAGTGGTTTCGTATTTCTCAATGAATTTTATTGGAGATAGAATAGATAATTGGTTCGATGTGAAAATTGAAGGTGCATTAGATGATTCCTTAGAATTAGCTAGAAACTCTTTAGAAGTAAGAATGCGCCAGCATTTATTCAACCTAGAAAGAGTAGGAAACGCTCTATCTCGAGTTGATCAACTAGATTACAGTTCGTTTATTGACCAGCAAACCAAGACATTAGGTGCTTACGAAATAGTCCTATTCGGAAGCAATCAGCGCGTTTTGGTATATAGCAGCGAAGAAGCAGGAACCTTGCTACCACGCTTCCCTACAGAAAGTATTATCCGCAAACTTTCTACCAGAGATTATATGTATCAGTTGGAGCCAGTGGGTGAAGATGGCTTGTTTTCTCGTGTTGCGATTTCGATATCTCCAAACAATAATCGCAATAAATTGATTCTTACGGCATTGTTTTCCTTTTCTGATAAAGAAAGGATACTCGCAGACAATGTACAAGATACTTATACTCAGTATCAAGAAATCAGCTATCAAAAAGATCTAATAAAGAAAGGTTTTAGAATCACCTTATTGTTGATTATGTTGCTCTCTATGTTGTTTTCTATTTGGGCGGCATTTATCTATTCTATTCGACTGACCAAGCCAGTACGAAACTTATTAGAAGCTACGCAAGCAGTAGCTTCCGGTGATTTACAGAAGAAATTAGAAGTTGATAAAAACGATGACTTTAGCTTATTAGCACGCTCATTCAACTTAATGACTGCCCGACTATCTAACGCGCAGGAAGAGAGCGCAGCGAGTCAATTACAAGTACAGCGACAGCATGATTATTTAACTACCGTACTTGGCAGCCTGACGTCAGCGGTAATAACCTTAAATAATGATTTTGCAATACGTCGAATAAATACCGCTGCAGAGAAACTCTTTGATATTACGTTATTAGATTTTAAAGGTAAGTCCTTAAAGAAAATGGCGAGCCAAACGGAGGGATTATTGCCGTTTTATGGTGCAGTTATGCCTTATTTGTTGAAATCTGCAAAAAGTGATAATGAAAGTGATAAAGATTGGCAAATTGAAATAACTCTGATCCTAGAGCATGTGAAGCATAATTTGGTTTGCCGTGGCTTGGTGTTACCAGAGTTAATAGATGGTGAGCTAGGTTATGTTTTGGTAATTGACGATATTAGTGAAATGATCCAGGCTGAACATGATGCTGCTTGGGGCGAAGTAGCGAGACGTTTAGCACATGAAATCAAAAATCCATTAACCCCTATTCGCCTATCGGCGGAAAGACTTCAACACAGACTCAAACCAAAGTTAGATGGAGAATCTGCAGAATTACTAGAGCGCATGAGCAATACCATCGTACATCAAGTAGATAGCATGAAAAACATGGTTGATGCATTTAGTGAATATGCGAGAACGCCAGACCTAACATTAAGTAACATCAATATTAATGGCCTGATAAGAGAAGTTGTGGAGCTATACCGCATCAATCAAGCAAATGCAGAAATTACTCTCAATTTAGATGGTTCTCCTATACTCAATATAGATGGGGATCGTATCAGGCAATTAATGGTCAATTTAATCAAAAATGCCTTAGATGCGATGTATGAAAACAACCAAAGTGATGACAACACTAATCATAATAATTCGTCAGTATTGACGATTTGTAGTGTTGTTGAACCTACACCGGAAGGTGGAAAACAATATAAATTGACACTCAGTGATAACGGCCCAGGAATAGATAAAGAGTTATTACCGAATCTATTCGAACCTTATAAAACCACAAAAACAAAAGGTGGTGGATTAGGATTAGCAATAGTAAAACGAATTGTAGAAGAACATGATGGACGTGTTCTCGCCAAAAATAATAAGGATCAAGGGGCGAGTATTCATGTTTACTTACCTTATGAATAAGCATATGAACAGATTTACAGATGAGGTAGCTAATGACAGCTAAATATATTCTTATCGTTGATGACGAGCCTGATATTAGGCAATTAGTCAGTGAAATCCTTGAAGATGAAGGTTATGAGGTAAAGACTGCGGAAAACGCAGAAGAAGCTAAAGATTTACGACGTAAACGTCGACCTGATCTCATCTTATTGGATATTTGGATGCCAGGGCAAGATGGCATTTCACTGTTAAAGGATTGGCAAGAAAGTAATTCCTTAAGTTGTCCTGTCGTAATGATGTCAGGACATGGAACGATTGAAACTGCAGTAGAGGCGACTCGCTTAGGTGCGCATGACTTTATTGAAAAGCCACTGTCTATGGCGAAAATGTTGCTCTGTATTGAAAATGCAATACACTCTGATAAGCTTGCACAAGAAAATAAAGAGCTGCGCGATCAGATCATTGCCCCTCAGAATCCAATAGGCAGTAGTGAAACAATGAAAACACTACGCGAGCAGGCACAACGAATGGCACTACATAATAGCCCTGTGGTGATTTATGGAGAAACAGGGGTTGGTAAGGAATTATTTGCTCGTTTCATCCATGCAAATAGTAATAATAAAGAGCGCTCTTTTGTTAAAGCCTGCATTTCATCAATCCAAGATGACATCCTTTGTAAGGAAATATTTGGCTGGGAAGAAGGAGAGAATGTCCACTATGGCATGCTGGATAAAGCACGAGATGGATCTTTGTACTTATCTGATATATCAAAATTAAATATAGATGCCCAACTAAGCTTGTTAAGTGCATTAAGAGAAGGTTTTTTTACACGTGTAGATGGCACTGAAAAAATCAATCTAAACCTTAAGTTAATTGTTTCATCACAACATGACTTGCATGATGATGTTGAAGCTGGTTTGTTCGATAATGAATTATATCAAGAGTTAAGTGTTGTTCCTTTAATGATACCGAGTTTACGGGATCATCCAGAAGATGTTCCGGAGTTACTTAACTACTTTGTTGATCAACAAATCGAGCATGAAGCACTCCCTTATCGCCATTTTTCAGTTCCAGCACAGAACTTTCTGCGCAATCACCAATGGTTGGGGAATATTCGTGAATTGAGTAATATCGTACAGCGTCTTTTGATCTTAGGCACTGACTCAGAGATCACCCGAGAAGAAGTAGAGGAAGCGGTAGCAACTGAAATACCTATTTTCACACAATCACTGGTTCAGGGCTCTGAAGATTTATTTGGCCTACCTTTGCGCCAAGCACGCGAACAATTTGAGCATGATTATTTAGACTATCAATTGAAGCAAGTTGAAGGAAACGTGAGTAAACTAGCCGAATTGGTACAGATGGAAAGAACACATTTATATCGAAAAATGCGTTCTTTAAAGATTGATCCTAAACACTATGGAAAATAATCAATTCATATAACGATGTTTGTAACTGATTACCCTAATAAACAGCAATGAAGGTTTATAACTTGTGAATATTGTCATTTTGGGTGCTGGCCAAGTAGGTAGCTCTCTAGCAAGAAATTTAGCAATTGAAGACAATGATATTACGATCATTGATACTGATGTTGCCGCTTTGCGTGAATTACGTGAAAAGCTTGATGTGAATACACGTATTGGAGAAGCTTCGCATCCTGATGTCTTGGAGCAAGCGAATGTAAATGATGCGGATATGGTTATTGCTGTTACCAACAGCGATGAAATAAATATGATGGCATGCCAGATTGCCTATAGTCTTTTCCGAACTCCCACACGTATTGCTCGTGTAAGAGCAGCAGGGTATTTAAATCACCCTGAATTATTCACTCCTGAACTAATTCCTGTTGATGTTTTGATCAGCCCAGAGAAATTAATTACTGATTATATTTATCGTCTTATTTCTAATCCAGGAACAACCCAAGTATTAGACTTTGCCAACGGTAAAGTTCGACTAGTAGCCGTAAAGGCTTACCATGAAGGTCCCTTAGTTGGGCATGAGCTCAAAGATATTAATGATCATTTACCTGAGGTCAAAGTACGTGTTGCTGCAATATTTAGAAATGGTAAATCAATTAAACCCAGGGGTAGTACCGTTATAGAGGCAAATGATGAATTATTTGTTATTGCTAGTGCCCAGCATATTCGCGCTGTAGTCAGCGAGTTAAGAAGTGTAGACCGACCCTACAAACGCATAATGATTGCAGGTGGAGGCAATGTTGGTAAACGTTTAGCTAATGCCTTAGAACAAGGACGATACCAAGTAAAAATTATAGAAAGATCTCCTGAAGTAGCAAAAGATTTAGCTGAATCATTAAATAAAACTATTGTTTTAGAAGGTGATGCAGCAGACGAAGCCCTTCTAATTGAAGAAAGTATCGAAGATATTGATATTTTTTGTGCACTGACTAATGATGATGAGGCAAACATTCTTTCTGCCATGCTAGCGAAACGTTTAGGTGCTAGAAAAGTAATGTCCTTAGTAAATCGAACAGGTTATGTTGATTTAGTGGAAAGCGCTAATATTGATCATGCAGTGTCTCCTCAACAAATAACAATTGGTGCACTATTAACGCATGTGAGAAGTGGAGATATTGTTTCAGTGCATTCACTACGTAAAGGTGCAGCTGAAGTAATCGAAGTGATTGCTCATGGTGATGCTAAAAACTCTCGTGTTGTAGGTAGAACCAGAGATGAATTAAAATTACCTCCTGGGGCGACTGTTGGCGCCATTGTGAGAAACGAAGAAGTGATCATGCCCCACAACGATATGATTATTCAAGATAATGACCATGTAATACTATTTCTTGCTGACAAAAGATACATTCCTGCTGTAGAGAAAATGTTTCAAGTTGGTTTAAACCATATTTAATCGATTAATTAATCTTTCATACTATTGTTCTTACAATAATGAAAACTCTCTTTTTTTAAAATAGATACTATATGCAACTCTTCGTTATCCAGCGCATTCTTGGCCTACTCATGGTGATATTTAGCTTTACCATGTTGCCTCCTGTTTTAGTGGGTTGGATTTATGATGATCTATCGCTATCTCCCTTCATCAAAGGTTTTCTTCTGGTATTGATAGTAGGAGCTGTGTTGTGGTTTCCTGTGCGCCATAGAAAACGGGAATTGCGCTTACGTGAAGGTTTTTTAGTTGTCGTATTATTTTGGGCTGTACTTGGAGTATCAGGTTCAGCACCGTTGCTGTTCTCCAATGAATTACAAATCTCCTTTGTAGATGCAGTATTTGAATCAATATCAGCACTGACAACTACGGGGGCAACGGTCATTGTTGGTTTGGACGATCTCCCTAAATCAATTTTATTTTATCGGCAATTTCTTCAATGGCTTGGCGGTATGGGTATCATCGTACTAGCCGTCGCCATTCTGCCTATGCTAGGTATCGGTGGCATTCAGTTATATCGTGCCGAATCTCCAGGACCAGTAAAAGACTCTAAACTTACACCACGAATCAAAGGCACAGCCAAATTACTTTGGATTATCTATTTAACTTTTACAGTTGCTTGTGCAGTATCTTACTATCTTGCCGGTATGGATGCATTTGACGCAATTAGCCATAGTTTTTCTACTGTTGCCATTGGTGGATTCTCTACTCATGATGCAAGCATAGGATACTTCTCTAGTCACAAAATAGAGCTAGTTGCAGTAGTATTTATGCTGTTATCGGGTGCTAACTTTAGTTTACATTTTCTGGCGTGGCGCAGCATGAGTTTAAAGGTTTACCAAAAAGACTCAGAGTTCCGCTTATATGGTTTAATGATGTTTGTATTAACCATCATCACAATCACCTATTTGTATTTTCAGCACGTCTATGGAAGTGCCACCGAATCTTTCTATCACGCCATTTTTCAAGTCGTATCTATCGCGACGACGACGGGCTTCACAACGACTAATTATAGTTATTGGCCTGGTTTTTTACCCGTGTTGTTGGTGTTTGCTAGTTTTATAGGTGGATGCGCAGGTTCCACTGGCGGAGGTATGAAAGTCATTCGTGTATTGCTACTATTCAAACAAGGCTGGCGCGAGGTATTACGGTTGATTCATCCAAATGCTCGAATAGCGATAAAACTTAATCAGAAACCTGTTGAGAGCAATATCATTCAAGCTGTCTGGGGGTTTTTCTCAGTCTACGTCGGTATTTTTGTATTATTCATGTTGATTTTAATGGCTTCAGGCATGGACCAAATAACTGCATTTTCTGCGATTGCAGCGACCTTAAATAACTTAGGACCAGGCCTAGGAGAAGTAGCTGCTAACTACAAGGATATCGACGACTTCCCTAAATGGTTATTATGCTTTGCAATGCTTTTAGGTCGTTTGGAAATATTTACTTTGCTAGTAGTTTTAACACCTGCATTTTGGCGCAAATAAAAGGAATATAATGAAAAATACAAAACATCTTGATGTTGGTTGCGGTTCTAAACCAAGAAACCCATTTAATTGTGAAAAACTTTATGGAGTCGATATTATCGATCAAGTAGTAGATAATTTTGATTATCGAAAATGTAATATTGTACTTGACAAACTACCGTTCGAGGACTCAACTTTCGATTCTCTTTCTGCATATGATTTCTTAGAGCACATCCCGCGTTTCGCGGTAATAGGAAATGAGACCCAGTTTCCATTCATTAATTTCATGAACGAAGCTTATAGAGTATTAAAAAATGACGGTGTATTTTATGCCATCACGCCCGTTTATCCTCGTATAGAAGCTTTTTCTGATCCTACTCACATTAACATTATCAGTAAAAAAACCCATCGTTATTTCACAGCCCCAACCCATTATGGTGAGATGTATGGCTTCACCGGGAAATTCGAAATAAATAGAGTAAAGGTAATCAGAGTAAGCCAAGAACTTAAAAAATGCGGCAAGATGAAGGCCTTCTTGAAAGATATACTCTACAGCATATTATATACAAAAAAAGGCCATATTTTATGGGAGTTTAGAGCTATCAAAGATAGTTAATAGTTTTAAACTAAGTATGCTTTACAGTAAAAGGTGACATTTTGGAGAGAAAAAATAAATGGGATAGTGCTTACCAAGGAGCTGACTTTTCTGATGCTCCAATCTCTTCACTACTAAAAGACAACGTCTACTTACTACCACAATTGTCTGGCCCAAAAGGCATGGCTCTTGATTTGGCGTGTGGCCGGGCAGGAAATGCTCAGTTTCTTGCAAAGAACAAGTTTAGTGTGGACGCTATTGATATCTCATCTGTATTGATTCAAGGGTTAGAGAAATACGTGGTATCTCAAAATTTAGATATTAATTGCCAGATCCGAGATATAGAAAATGATGGACTATCAGACAAAAAATATGACGTCATTGTCGTCAGTTACTTTTTAAATCGCGATCTATTTCCACAAATAGTTAATGCACTTAAACCAAATGGCTTGTTGTACTATCAAACATGGTCTAAATTGCAAATAGATCGTAAGGGCCCTAGAAATCCTGAATTTCGTTTGGATAAAGGTGAGTTATTACACTTATGTGAAGGACTTCAAATAATATATTTTCGGGAGAATGGAGTCGAAGGAAACACCAGCCAAGGTTTAAGAAATGAAACCATGATTATTGCTAAAAAGACTTCTAAACAAAGTCAATAAAGACACCCCCCACCTTTTTAGCTCTTTTTTTAATTAAGTAATATAAGAATAAATGAAGAATATTGATCTCTCTATCGTTATCGTTAATTACCAAAGTTGGGACTATCTAGATAATTGTCTGAAGTCTTTTCAAGACTATCCACCATTAATGTCATACGAAATTATAGTTGTAGATAATGACTCTCAAGATGGTAGATACAATTCATTTAAGCAATCACATCCTGAAATTCTTCTAATCAAAAATAAAGGAAACTTCGGTTTTTCCCATGGTTGTAACCTCGGTGCCTCTGAAGCTAAGGGTGAAAATATTTTATTCTTAAACCCAGATACTGAGATAACCGAGGATAAACCGATAGATGCCATGCTCATTTACTTAAACACTCATCCCGATGTTGGAATTGTCTCTTGCCGTAATACCAGCCCTAACGGCGGTACTGGCAAAGAAGATCGTTTCCTCAGTCCATGGTTGTTATTTGGTTTTACACGCTTTATCTATAAGAGCTTTTATAAAAACAAGTTAGAAGTTCAATATCCAAAAAACAGTAGCATCCAATTTCCTGACTGGGTTACGGGCTCAGTTGTTTTAATCAATTCTAAATTATTTAGGCAAATAGGAAGATGGAATGATGAAAGATATTGGATGTATTCCGAAGATCCAGATCTATGTTATAAAGTAAATCGTTTAGGTAAAAAAGTTGCCTTACTTACGAACGTAACCATTAGTCATATAGGAGGAGGAGCATCTAGACCTAATTTACAATCACTCATTCGGTATAAAACTGAAGATACAATATCCAAACATAACTATATTCAAGAAAATGCCCAAGGCTTTTCTAAACCAATAATCCACTTATTATATTTTTTTAAAATCCAATCTTCAATTATTGATATTTTACTTTCCTTGATACTGCTTCGAAAAAACAAATTGAAGACTAAAGTTCAGGTGTTAATAAATTGTTGGAAGTATTACTTGCGAGCAGTTTTCAGAAGAACATGGAAAAATCCACGCTTAGATCATGTGAAACCACTTTCGTATCAGTAATATTCCTTTAACTATGCTTAAGTGACTTCAGACAAACCTTTTAACATTCCAAGGTATTTTGAACGACGTCTTTTATTAAACAAAATATGTGGCATTAGAAATGAGAGATAAAGTTTAACTTTTTGCTTATTTGAAGACCAGCTTAAACCATGTTTGCGTGACGCATATGCCAATGATCGAGTCATGTGGTAACCCTTAAACCAAGCCGTCTTTGGGTCTCTACCAGATGCATGACCAAAGTGATGATGAATAACTGCATCATAAATCATCATCAGTGTACCTTTCTTTGCAAATCGCAGACTTATATCATCATCTTCGTAATACAAAAATATATTATCATCGAAGCCTTTTATCTCTTCAAACAAGTCTCTTGCGCAAAGGATGGATGACCCAGACAAAATAGGAACGATTGCATCTTTTTTAGGAAAAGGACCATTCCAGTGCTTTGATTTTGGCAGTAAATTAGAACGTTGACGAAAGTACGGCTTTCCATTGTTAATAATTCTTGGATTAAATGCCACCGCATCAGGGTGGTTATCAATACCCTTCTTCATCTGTGCAAGAGTATCACTCTCGAATTGGCAATCAGGATTAACAAAGAAAAGAAAGTCTGTTTTTGCACAAGCAGCTCCTTTATTATTAGCCGCACCAAAACCCACGTTACTCTCCAAACTTAGAACGCGGCAATCATTTTTTTTAATAATAGAAACCGAGTCATCTTGGCTATTATTGTCGACAAAAATCACTTCCACATTATCCTTTTCATGGACAGGTAAAGATGAAATAAAATCTTGAATTACTGAAGAGCTATTATAGGTTACGGTTATAATAGTCAGCCATGGCTCTTTTATTTTCAGGCTAGAATGCATATGGTGGTTTAACAATATGAAAAAAACAATTTACTCTATTTTTTTTGAAATATCTTAAATAAATCGTAAATCTGATTGGCTTATTTCATATATTGATCTATTCAGCAACTTGATCCTTATATTGATGTAGTATGTCATCATAAATAAAACCGTAACTACAAGAACATTTATTAGTATGAAGGCCTTAGTAATTAACCTTGACTCTGCAACAAAACGAATGGCTTTCCAAAAAAAGCAACTTCAATCTCTAGGTATCGAATTTAAACGGTTACCCGCTTATAAAATTGAAAGTTCGGAAAATAACACGTTTCAAAAATATTTTGATACTTGGCAGCGCCCAATGAGCACCTCAGAGGTATCTTGTTTTTTTAGTCACAAAAATGCATGGACTCAAATTATAGAAGAGAATCAACCTATGCTAATTTTAGAAGATGATGCCTGGTTGGCTGACAATGTACCAAAGGTGCTAGATAAGTTAGAACAGCGTCTAGATATGGATTATGTAACTTTAGAAGTGACAGGCTCAAACAGTAGAAAGCTCATTGCTAAGGAAATTACAGATAGTTTTTACGGTATAGATTTGATGCGTTTATATCAAGGACGGTCTGGCGCAGGAGCTTATGTGCTTTGGCCAAATGGTGCAAAGAAACTGATAGAAAAAGTACAAAAAGGCAACATTGGACTTGCAGATAAATTTATTAACGCAAATTATTCATTGAGGGCTTTTCAAATAGAACCTGCTATCGTTATACAACTTGATCAATGTCATGTTTTTGATGTAAAACCTCCACTTGAAGTTAAGACATCAATAAACACAAAAACGAATACAACTTCTGTATTTGTCGATCTTGTCCACTACAAAATAAAAAGAGTAATTGGCGAAATAAAAATTGGACTAAATCTTCTCCGTCATAAACATCATGCGACTCGAAGGGGTATTGCTTTATCGGATTATTTTAGAGAATCTAAATATTAAATTTATAACCCTGAATATATTGAATTAAATTCAACTATTTAGACTTATTTTAAGTAAAATCTTTAATTTCTTAACTATCAGCTTTGGAAACTTCATGTCAGACCACAAACCAGTAACAATCATCTGCATGAAGTGGGGCACTAAATACGGTGCTGAATACGTCAATAAGCTATATGCCATGGTAAAACGTAATCTTACAATCCCATTTCAGATGGTATGCTTTACTGATAATGGCGAAGGTGTAAATTCAGATGTAGTCATTAAAGATTTACCTCCATTAGATTTACCCAAAAGCGCACCCGAAAGAGGTTGGAATAAGCTGACAACTCTTCAAAACAATTTAGGTGGTTTATCAGGTGAAGCATTATTCTTAGATTTAGACGTAGTTATTGTCGATAATATTGATGAGCTATTTAGTTTTCCTGCTGAATTTGCCGTTATTCGTGACGCCAAACTTACACGAAGCATGATCGGAAACACTTCAGTTTATCGATTTAAAATTGGACGATATGATGATGTCTTGCAAAGCTTTCGTAAGAACTTTCCGCAGGTGCAAAAAGACTATCGCAATGAACAAGCTTATCTTTCTGACGAGGTAAGAAAAAAAGGTGATTTGAGTTTTTGGCCTGATGCTTGGTGCCCCAGTTACAAATATCACTGTATGAAAAAATGGCCATTCAACCATTTTCAAGATTCAGTTATTCCTGAAGGCGCAAAAATTATTATCTTCCATGGACATCCAGAGCCTGTAGAAGCAATCAAGGGGATAACCACTAAATGGTATCGCCCTATTCGTCCGACAGCTTGGATTAAGGATTATTGGCGTGAATAAGCTTTTAAACTTTAACTGTCAACAAAACCACAAATAACCATGAAACTAGATTGGGATCATTATTCAGACCAACCTGCCGTCATTAAAGATCGAGCACTAAAAAAACAAATATACAAACAGGTACGCTGGGATTCATTAAAAATGCTACTCACTAATGTAGTGATGTATCCGATTTGCCTAATTAACTACCTGCTTTTTCCAATAAAGAAAATCCCTACTGATACTAATGCTTTTTTTGGTTTGAGTATCAATCTAGATAAAAACCCTGAACAGACGCACGCTCTAATTAATGATTTAGGTGTAAATAATCTGTTAATCAGAATGCCTTTGTCGGATATTGAAAACATCCAACAATACGTCGATTTTGCTAAACAATACAAAGACAAAAACCTGCTAATCAATATTCTACAAGACCGTCGACATATAGAAGATCCATCTTTATTAATAAAATCATTGGAACAAGTTTTTATTAAGTTCTCATCCTTAACTAACCGATTTCAATTAGGCAATGCTATTAACCGTAAGAAATGGGCGATTTTTTCCATGGATGAATTCCTACGCTTTTATAAAATTGGATTCGATTTAAGAAATGAAAAGTTTCCAAAGATCCAATTATTAGGTTCTTCAGTAATCGACTTTGAATATTATTTTAGTATTCGAACACTCTTTAATTTATACAAAATACGTTTCGATCAATTTAGCAGTTTGCTCTATGTTGATAGAAGAGGAGCACCAGAAAATACACAGATGGGTTTAGATTTAACTAAAAAACTTCATTTGATGCAGGCGATGCTGAGACTCAGCCCAAAAAGTGGCAATGAAATCGTCATCACTGAAACCAACTGGCCTATTACAAACACAGCACCTTATGCTCCAACTAGTGAAAATGATTGCGTTGAT
>JBALXO010000054.1:0-1789 GCA_036960615.1 Cocleimonas sp.
CCAAGAAAAATTTAGCACATCAATCCATCACTTTCCCAAGTGCTTCTAATAAAGTATCTACTTGTTCGGGAGTATGGTTAGTTGAAAATGTTACTCGTAATCTTGCCGTGTAATCAGGGACTGTCGGTGGGCGAATTGCGGTAACAAGAATGTTTTTTTCTTGAAGTGCTTGGCTTATTGCAACCGCTTTTTCGGTACTGCCTATCATAATAGGTTGAATAGCCGTATCCGACTCCATTAACTCAATACCTAATTGCTCAGCACCTAATTTGAAACGTTGGATCAAGTTAGCAAGCTGTTCACGACGCCAATTTTCTTTAGCAATCAGTTTTAAGCTAATCAGCGTTGCAGCCGCGATACTTGGTGGCATTGCGGTCGTGTAAATAAAGGTTCGCGCTGTTTGGGTTAAATATTCGACCAGGTCTTCACTACCAGCAACAAACGCACCTGAAGTTCCGCAGGCTTTACCCAAGGTCGCCATAAGTATTGGCACTTCTGATTGATTTAACTTTTGCTGTGCTAACAGTCCTGCACCTCGTTCGCCTAAAACACCAAAACCATGTGCATCATCTACCATCAGCCATGCTTGTTGTTGTTTGGCAATTGTCGCAAGCTCATTAACAAGGGCTTCATCGCCATCCATACTAAAAACACCATCAGTGACAATCATGCTATTTCTAGATGTTGATTCCTGCTTTGCATAGAGCCTATTTAAATCAGCAATATCATTATGCCTATAGCGTTTCATTTTTGATTTTGAGAGTAAACCCGCATCAATCAAAGAGGCATGATTTAAACGGTCTTGATACAAATAGTCACCGCGTTCCAGTAATGCGCTCAATACACCCAAATTCGCCATATAACCGTTTGAAAATAGTATTGCTTTGTCACGACCTGTAAATTCAGCGAGCGCTTCTTCTAACTTATGATGTTCAATCGAATGACCATTAATTAAATGTGCGGCACCACTACTGACACCATATTTATCTGCCGCCTTTTTAAATGCATCGACGATCTCAGGATGATTTGCCAAGCCTAAATAATCATTACTACAGAAATTCAAACAAGCTTTACCATCAATCTTCATCAACGGATGCTGTGCAGATTCGCTAATTTTCACTGAACGATAAAGATATTGCTTCTTTCGTTCATATAAAAAGGCTTTTAAGCTGGCAGAATCATTTTTCATAAGGTGATAATAATCTTTAGGCCAAAAAAAAGCACCCTAAGGTGCTTTTTTAAAATCTATGAAGATTTAAGGCTAACTAAGCACCTTTCTTAATATAGAAAACGAAGTTATCACCCTCTGTCTCTGAAGATAAAAGCTCATTGCCTGTCTGCTTACAGAATGCTTCAAAATCTTTAACTGACCCAGGATCAGTTGCAACAATCTTTAGGGTTTGTGCAGCTTCTAGACCATTGATTGCTTTCTTTGCACGTAAAATTGGAAGTGGGCAACTCAGACCGCGGGCGTCTAACTCTTCATTAAATTCAGTCATTACTATTCTCCTATTGCTATCTATATTATTAAATTTTTTATACTTATACTTCAGACCTATATTAGCAAAGCATAATATGCTGATCTAAAGATAGCACTTAAACAAACAATCTGCACTTTTTTATGCGTTATTTGTATAGACTAATTTAAGATTAAAGTGACTATCTACAACATAAATTTGAATGTAGACTATTAATAATCCTAAATTAAAATACACTCACAAACCACGATGGAAATAGAATTCACAAAAATGCACGGCTTGGGCAATGACTTTGTAGTCATTGATGCTAT
>JBALXO010000054.1:1889-11208 GCA_036960615.1 Cocleimonas sp.
TACAAGCTGATGAACACTTTCCTAAATCAGTAAATGTCGGTTTTATGCAAATCATCGATTCGGCACATGTGAAATTACGCGTCTACGAAAGAGGTGTTGGTGAGACTCAAGCTTGTGGCAGTGGTGCTTGTGCAGCAGTGGTAGCGGGCAGCATACAAGGCTTGCTTGATGCGACAGTTGAGACTCAGTTACTCGGTGGCAATTTATCAATTCACTGGGCAGGTGAACAAAATCCAGTTATGATGACTGGATCAACTACGACGGTATTTAAAGGTAAAATTACACTTTAAACCTTGTCGAAAATAGCATGAAAAATATTAAAGGAAATAAGAATGGGTTCTGAGGCTAACAACACAAACGATAAAGACAATGACTCAATAATTGCTGACGCAATGATGGATGAAAGCATTATCGCTAAGTACCTCGCATCACATCCTGATTTTTTCCAACGTCATGCTGATTTACTCACTAATATTCAAGTACCTCACGGCGCAGGCACGGCTTCTTTAATCGAACGCCAAGTAGCGATTTTACGCGAAAAAAGTCGCGACCTTGAAGAGCAGCTCAACGGCTTAATTCGAACTGCACGTGGCAACGAACAAATTGTTACGCGCCTGCAACGATTCACTTTAGAATTAATGCGTGCTGATGGTATCGATGATGTTATTGCAACCTGCCAAGAAGTATTACGTGAAGACTTCAATGCAGATTTTGTTACGCTCAAGATTATTGGTGGCGATGACACTATGCATTTTGTTGACCCTAGTAATAAAAACCTTAAAAGCTTTGATAATCTCTTCAAAACCAAACGACCCGTTTGCGGACGCCTGAATGAAGAACAACAGTCATTCTTATTTGAAGACAACACCGACATCGTAAATTCAACGGCTTTAGTACCCCTATTTGGTGCAGAAAAACTAGGCATACTCGCACTAGGTAGCGAAGACGAATCACGTTTCCATCCTGGTATGGGCACTGTATTTATTAGTCATCTCGGTGAGCTTATTTCGACGAGTATTACTTACCACACTAAACCTTAATTTCGAACTGCTTGAGTCTGCACTGAGGATATTGTGAAACAAGCAATCACATACACTGACCAGTTCGCAGATTACTTACAATACGAAAAACAATACTCAAAGCATACTCTGAGTGGCTATACACGCGACTTAGAACAGTTCCAAATTTGGCTTAAAAAAAATCAATGTGATGATATTCTCAAAGCAGATAATCTACATATTCGTAACTGGGTCGCTGGAATGCATCGACAAGGCATTGGCAGTCATTCCTTGCAACGCAAACTGTCATCATTACGTAGCTTTTATAATTTTCTGATTCGTAAACGGCACCTTAAAAGTAATCCTGCTTTAGATATTCGCGCGCCTAAAGCTGCGAAAAAGCTCCCAGACACTTTAGATACAGACACTCTTACGCAACTATTAAATATTCCTCCCGACAGTATTCTCTCTATCCGTGATAGAGCAATAATGGAATTATTTTATTCCTCAGGCTTACGTTTATCAGAGTTAGTTAATCTAGATTTAAATAGCATTGATCTAAGTGAAAAATCATTACGTGCTATCGGAAAAGGCGATAAAGAACGTCTTCTTCCTGTCGGACGAAAAGCCATCGAGGCCATAGAATTATGGCTCGCTAAACGCAATACTATGGCGAAACCAGAGGAAACTGCACTTTTTGTAAGTATGCGCGGTAAACGTATCAGCGTTCGTTCAGTGCAAGAGCGCTTGAATTATTGGCGTAAAAAACAGGGCTTAGAACAACATATTCATCCACATAAATTACGTCATTCTTTTGCTAGTCACATTTTAGAATCGTCTGGAGATTTACGCGCAGTGCAAGAATTGTTGGGCCATGCTGATATTAGTACCACTCAAATCTATACACATTTAGATTTTCAACATTTGGCAAGTGTGTATGACAAAGCACATCCTCGAGCGCGCAAGAAAAAACCTGATAAATAGAGATTTAAAAGACACCCCCCTACTTATTAACTGTTTTCAATTCCATATCGAGCTTGTTGCTCAAGATCATCTTCTAAAGGCTTTGAAAATACCCGATGAATAAGCGGCTCAAAAAACGATAATGGTTTACTAGGATAGTTAGGGTCAAAACAGTTTTGATCGTACTCGTGGCAAAAATGCACGGCTGTTTCGTAATAAATATTATCTTTAAACTGATCACGAGCATTGCGATCGCCACCACTATGATGGGCGTAATAATACATCTGGAATAAACCGTGATGTTTTACTACCCAGTAAATTTCGTCACTTACAAAAGGACGAATAATTGCTGCGGCCATTTCACTGTGCGAATAAGGAGCCAGATCATCACCAATATCATGTAATAACGCAGCTGCGATCATCTGCTCTGATTCTTTTGATTCATAAGCGCGAGTGGCAGATTGTAAGACATGATCTAAACGCGAAATTTGATAACCTGAAAGGGAGTGTTCAAGATCTGCCACGGCTTTTAACAATTTACTTGGCAGATCTGCTTTAAACGTATGTTCAAGCGATTCTAGAAAATCATACTCTTCTTTGGTACCTTCAGACATATTTGTGAAGCTAACTTTTTCCATTAGACCTTTACCTTGCCTTTTTAATCATGCGGATACGGCTGAGTACATCATCATAATCCATATACGATAGCTGCAAATGACGATCACCAGAATTTACATCATAAGAAGTGCGCCCATGCATTACTCGAAGATTATTAGTCGCCATCATATCGCTGGTGTTAAGTCTAAACTTCACCATGTTACTGGGGTCTTCTATTAATTTACCTAACAATCGATAGGCATGATAAAAATCATCCATTTTATCTGCTGGTATATTGAGCGTTTGAGTTAACTGGTTTGAAAAACGAAAGACTTTTAGATTGCCAGAAGTATCTAGAGTCAGTAACGGATTTTCAGACATGATATCTCCACGACTACTATACATTCTAAACGGCACTTGTATTTCTGTTAAGGTTTTATAAGCAGCTGGATCTTGCTTTTTTAATTGATGAGCGATATTAAAACCATCGACAGCGGTACTCATTCCACCCTTTGCCTCATTCACCAAAAAGTGAAACATTTGCACACCCGGTGGATTGTTGTAATTAGGCATATCCGTATGTGGTTTTAGCTCCAAACTCGTCGATGCCACATTGTAGGCATTATAAGCGCCTGGCGTAGCACGTACATTATGCAATCGGTCATAAATCGTTTCACGCACGCATGCGACGTGATCTGCAAAGCGTTCAATTTCTCTCTCTTCAGTTGGGGCGCCGCGAACTATAGCTAAACCAATATCACGTATGGCTTCACACCAAGCAAGCAATACATCATTGTCTTCACGAAGATCTTTGTAATTAAAAGTCGGAATTTTATCTTCTAGTGATTTATCCCATAATTGCATTTCACCTTTAGCAGGATCATCTTTAGCACTGATATCTGCTTGGCTATTTTCACTCAACCAATCAAAACTATAATTGCTCTGATGTTGCTTATCATTCCACATAATAGAAAGATTACCTTTTGCGGCAAGCGATGCAATCGGGGCAATATTATCGGGAATTTCTGATGTAATTAAGGTTCTTTCATTGGTACTAGGGTGCAAGCATTCCGTGCATTGGCAATTATCTCGCAGCCAAACTAGGTTAAATTCGCTAGTATCAATGCCGTTTAAAGAGAGAGATAGTGAAGTTTTATTGACTGTTACCATAATTCAAAAACTCAGTTTGTGGGAGATATCTGATCAAATAATAAGTATCACAAAAGTAGAATTTAGCAGAAAATGCTATTGGCTGTCGATAACTTAAGCCTATGATGGCATTAAGATTATTGTAAATGTCGTTTTTAGATTTAGATCTAAATAGTCCAAAAAATGTGGGGCTGTCTTTTTAGACACCCCCCACCTTTTTGTCTATTTAAACAGCTAAATAAGGTAAGTCCTACAATAACTAATCAGATACTTTCTCAAGCGCTGCTGCATTCATACAGAAGCGTAATCCAGAAGGTTTTGGCCCATCAGGAAATACATGCCCTAGATGCGCATCACAAGTGCTGCACGTTGTTTCGATACGCGTCATACCGTGTGTAGTATCGCCAATATGATTAACCACATTATCTTCCAGTGGTCGTGTAAATGATGGCCAACCTGTTCCCGATTCAAATTTTTCTGTAGCATCGAAAAGTAAAGTACCGCAACAAATACAGGCGTAAATACCATCTTCAAACAAGCTGCACATATCCGAACTATGTGGCATTTCTGTACCGTGTAATCGGGTCACTCTAAATGACTCATCCGAAAGAACAGACTTCCATTCTTCTTCAGTTTTCTCGACGCGACGCTTTGGCGCTAAATTCCCGTTCTTGGCGTAATTTAAAACATCATCCCATTTCAACATAGTCGTTTCTCCTAGCTTGTATTTAAATTGTTAATTACGTTTCTATACGTTTAATTATTAGAATTAGGTGCCACAAAAAGTCTGTAATACAACTTCTTCTGGTTTCGGTGGCAGCAAATACTCATCCATTCCATCTTGCAGTTCAAATGGAGTTTGTAAGACCTTATGCAGCTCATCAAACTTAGTGAAATCATTGTTATCTTCAGCCGCTCTTATCGCTGCTTCAACTTGATGGTTACGTGGAATATAAGCAGGGCTAACACTTTGCATGAGTGCTTGTTGCTCGGCAGTTGTGGATTTTTCTTTTCTTAAACGCGCTTGCCATTTCTTTGCCCAAACATCAAAGTCATCTGCATTGTTAGTACCCTCTTCATCCACAAACAATACACGAACGTTTTCTAGCTGCTTTATATCTTGAGAAAGATGATAAAAAGTCAGCGTAAAGTCGGCTTTACCTGCTTGCATAATCTCTAATAAACGATTGATTAATGCATGATCATTCGCATTCTGTTCATGAACTTTTGCTTCTTCGACAATGTTTGTTTGTGATTTTACAGCTTCAGAGTCTTTTCCTGTAGGGCGCATTGAGTCCTCGACAGGTGAAGAGTCTTCATCGGAATTAGAGCCTTTAGCCATACTTTTCTCAAAAATCTGTTCAGTACTCAAAGCATTATCTGTTGAAGCCATGCCTAGCTTCTGGCGCATATTATTTAACCAGTACTGTTTATATAAACTCTCATATTCATTCAGTGCTTCTTGCGCAATCATCACCACAACTTCTTCTGGCTTGCCCTGCTCGGGTGTGACGTATTCCGCAAACAAAGGGAGCAATGTTTCGGCAAAACGAACTAAATTCCATTGCCCTATTTGAGGTTGGTTTTGGTATGCATAACGACTTTCTCGGTCGATAGAGCTATAAACGCGATCATGTGAAAATTCATCCATAAAGGCACATGGGCCATAGTCGATAGTTTCACCTGCAATGGATACATTATCGGTATTCATTACTCCGTGAATAAATCCCAATGACATCCATTTCGCAATGAGTTTTGCTTGTGCATCAACGACTGCTTTGAGTAATGCTGCTGCTGGAATTTTTACATCTTTTGATTGAGAGCTTTTTGCTTTGGGATAATGTCGACCAATCACATACGCTGTGAGTTTTTTCAGATCATCAACTTTTCCTTGGCTAGCGAAATACTGAAAAGTGCCTACACGGACGAAACCTTTAGCAACACGCGTAATAATTCCACCTGGCTTCATACCTTCACGAACCACTTGCTCGCCTGTGCTAACTGCCGCTAATGCACGCGTAGTTGGTACGCCTAGTTTATGCATCGCTTCACTGAGAATATATTCACGAATGACGGGGCCTAATGCTGAACGACCATCACCGCCGCGCGACCATGGCGTTCGCCCAGAACCTTTGAGTTGAATATCATAACGCACGCCATTTTCGGCTTTAATTTCACCCAGTAAAATTGCACGACCATCACCCAACGTTGGTGAGAAATTACCAAACTGATGCCCTGAATATGCCATCGAGATAGGCTCTGAACCTTCCAGAATTTTATTTCCCGCAAAATAGTCAACCGCTTCATCGTCTTCAATGATTGCATCAATGCCTAGTTCTTCAGCTAAAGCTTGATTAAATTTAAATAAGCTTGGGGCTTTTACAGGTGTTGGATCGGTTTTACTAAAGAAGTCTTCAGGCATTCTAGCGTAGGTATTTCGAAATGAGAGTTGGGTCATGGGTTTACCGATTTGAGTGTATATTGAATTGTACTGAATAAAGTCTTTTAGAAGACACCCCCCTACTTTCTAAGGGTTTCTGTGCTTTGATTCGACTTTCTTCGATCTTTCCTTTCGGAAATTATTCTACTACCTCCTTGGTTCCTAGGGAATCTAAGAAGGCATCTACTTTTGAGTAAGTTATTAATTTGGACTGATATAGATCATATCGCGTAAACCTTTTCATTTGCGACTTTTGTTTAATTGAAAGTAAATAATTCTAAGTAAAAATGAGTTTTTAAATTATGATGCGCAAATTGCACTCTTTCAAATTTTTCTTGTTATGAGAATGCGTGTTTTCCACTAGCTAGTTTAGGCTAATTGAGGGGTACTCCCTATGTTAAGTAATGTACTAAAAACCACATGGCCTTTATTTTTAGGCTTAGCCTTTTTGATGTTGGGAAATGGATTGCAAGGCACTCTAGTAAGTTGGCGTGCGAATTTCGAAGGATTTAGTTCAAGCACTACGGGCTGGATCATGACCGCTTATTATCTAGGTTTCTTAGCTGGCTCTTTGTATACCGGGAAAATAATCAAAGAAGTTGGGCATATTAGGGTTTTTGCCGCCTTAGCCTCTTTGGCTTCAACTGCGGTATTGGTTCAAATTTTACTTATAGATCCTGCTGCTTGGATTGTAATGCGATTGGTAACAGGATTTAGCTTCGCAGGCGTTTATGTGGTGGTAGAGAGTTGGCTAAACGCACGTTCTGACAATGAGACGCGTGGTAGAATTTTATCAATCTACATGATTGTTTCTTACGGAGGATTAGCAGGTGGACAACTATTATTTAAAGTTGCAGACCCTACTTCGGTTAGTTTGTTTTTGCTTTCTTCTATTTTATTGTCTGTGGCGTTGATTCCACTTTTAATTAGTAAAGTATCCGCTCCTGTGATTGTAGTAAGTGAAAGCATGAGTGTTTTAAAGCTGTTTAAAACGGCATCTGCGGGTGTGTTAAGCCTTACGTTAACGTCAATGGTAGCGGGTGTAGTATTTGGCATGGGGGCAGTATATGCCGCCAACTCTGGTATGAGTATTTCGCAAACAGCTCTCTTTATGGGTGTCTTTATTGCAATGGGCGCTTTAGCTCAGTGGCCAGTAGGTTGGGTCTCAGATAACTTTGACCGACGCCTAGTGATTGTCATTCTCTGTGTAATCTCTACTGTTTTGATTGCAGTTGTTTATGTTATTGATCCGCAGTCAAATTTATTTGTTATCATATTTGGTTTGTTTGGTGCAGCTGCTTTATCAGTTTACTCTGTAAGTGTGGCACACATTAATGACCGTTTAAAACCTGAACAAATGACCAGTGCGAGCAGTACCATGGTGCTATTTTCTGGCATAGGAGCAGCGGCAGGTCCAATAACGGTAGGTTACTTGTTGCACGCCTTTGGTAATGTGTGGTTTCTTATTTATTTAGGAGGCATTCACTTAATTATGGGGCTTGTAGTTCTGTATTACATGTTCCAAAGAGATGCTGTCCCAGATGAGCAGCAAGTGGATCATCAGTTCATGACATCAAGAATGACCCCAGTAGCTATGGAAGCAGTCGCATTAGATGCTGAAGAGTCTTATCTGGCAAACGAAGAAGAGAAAGAAGAAGGATCAGGCGACAAAGATTATTAAACGAAACCATGATACGACTAATAAAGTGAGACTCTTGTCACATAAAAATGAGGTTCTTTAAATGTTTACAATGAGATTTTTAAAACATGCAGCACTAATCTTTACAATTCACATTTCTTTGTCTGAGTCATAACCTATGTGCTCGCTAATATAGATATATTAATTTTCTTCATAAGGCTCAATAACAGGATTCTCAATACGATAACCTGCGGCACCAATGGTCGTTCTCTCTTCTACTGCCTTTAATTTCCCTGTGATCCATACAGGATAATTAGCATCTTCTGATTTTACCCCTTGCCCTTGCTTGGCTTTGACCATGACCGTTTGATTAACAGGTGGCGGTGGTGTATGAATGCATGCACCAAAATAAGGAACCAATAGAAACTCACTGATCACACCGTTAGTGTTTTCTAATGGAGCGATAAATCCTGGCATTTTGATAGTTTTACCGTCTAGTAACATGTTGACTGGAGCATTATCCAATTCAGCTTGTATATTTCCATAAAGTACCGAAGCTCTTGGGTCGTCATCTTGTAACTCTTTCATTTCTTCAAGATACTTATCGATAACTGTATTCGGGTCATAATCCGGCGGAACTAGATTGGCCCAACCAATTTCCTCGACTTTTGGCTCTACTTTCTCTTTATCTTTAACTGTTTTATCAGAATTTATTTCAACACTAGCTTTTTGGACTACTTGCTGTTCTGTCTTATCAGTTGTATTTTCTGTTCCACAAGCAGTCAGCAACGAAAATACAAAGATAAGAAATAATTTAGCAAATAAAGGGGTTCTTTTTGACATGTGTTATTTACTCCATCATGCTTTTAAGGTTAAGCCATCCTGCAAGGAACGGCGATAGGCAATGAGTCCAGGCAATAAGCTGAAAAGCATTCCCAATAATAACGCGCCACCGATAATGGCCCACTGTTGGATATCGAGAAACAGTATGTCTATATGTATACCGTATGAGTTTAGTAATAGGGGTTGCGCAATTAACTGCAATAAGTAGCTTGCGATAACGCCTAAAATACAGCCACCTGCAACGATAATAGAAGCTTCAATCAAAAACAATAAAATGATATGCCAAGCATGCGCACCCACCGTTCGAAGGATAGCTATTTCACGGCGGCGCTCATTAAGTGTTGATAATAGTGTGGTTAACATACCGAGCAAGCCACTGAGTAAAACGAGAAATGCGACGGCTAATAATATTTTTTCAAAATTCCCCAAGGTGTTCCATAAGGTAGCCAATGTGGAGCCCGGTAAAATCGCCAATAAGGGTTCATTGGCATATTCATTAATTTTACGTTGCAATCGAAAAGTGCCTACACGGTTTTCAAGTCCCAACATAAAAGCTGTTATTGATTTTGGCTCAAGTTCAAGTGCGTCTGTTTTGTCTGATGGCAATTTGATTGCTGAGCGTGTACCCGATTGCCAATCTATATGAATCGCTTCTATTGCTTGCAAAGAGACATGAACGGTTTGATCAAC
>JBALXO010000054.1:11308-12844 GCA_036960615.1 Cocleimonas sp.
CTATTTTTTGCACTCTTCATGGCTATTCTTATTAACTTCATGTTTGTGCCATCTCAGCTTGGTTAATACTCTTTAAGCTAACGACCCGATCAAATCGCTGTTGGATGTGCGAGTCATGACTTACGAAAATTAAAGTAGAGCCAAACTTATCGGATTCTGAAAATAATAAATCTAAAAATCTGTCACGGTTATCTGTATCTAATGCAGATGTTGGTTCATCTGCGATAATCACTTCTGGTCGTCCTATTAATGCTCTAGCAACCGCTACACGTTGTTGCTGACCCATACTTAGCGATGATACTTGGCTGTGTAATAGATCTTTTGAAATTTCCATATCGAGCAGTAACTGCTTTGCCGTTTCAGATGGGTTACCTGCTTGATCCGCTCGATGTTTGGAAAAATCACAAGAGAGTAAAACATTGTCCAGTACAGATAAATAAGGCAACAAATTAAATTGCTGAAAAACCACCCCTAAATGGTCAGCTCTAAACCGATCTCGCTTAGCCTCTGAGAGCTGGGTAATGTCAGAGCCTAATATTTCAATATGCCCTGATTGAGGAGTATTGATGCCAGTGAGTAGATTGAGTAAGGTCGTTTTGCCACTGCCACTCGGACCATGTAAAAACAAATGCTCACCTTTTTCTATCTGTAGTGAAGGAATATAAAGCGTTGGCTCTTTTTGCTTGGACCAGCGATAAATGACATCTTTTAAGCTTATTATCATGATTAGTTAATACTTATGTTGATTATCAATTCAATTTCAAAATCGACATTTCTTTACTCAATTCTTCTGCAGATTGTTTACCGTTGATTATTTTTTGAGTATCTAATTCTTCAAATCCAGGAAAACGTTTAAACAGAGGTGCTAGGTCTATTTGTGTAAGCTTTGCTGCATTCTGACATGTGAAAGAGACTTCTACATCAACATCTGTATGTGTCGATTCCTCAGCATTTTCCTCATGCTCATGCTTAGACTCGCTTTTAACTTCAAAAGGTTGATGAACATCAACTTTAACTAAGTTACATTTCGCACTATCAGCGATGAGTAAAAGTGGTTCAAAATTTTCAAGATCTTTAACCGCTAACGCTACAATTTTTTTCTGTTCTTCTTTTTTTGGCTTATGTTCAAAACCAAAGATATTCATTGCCGGTGATTCAAGCATCATTTGTAAATTTGATTCTTCTAAGACGACACTTAATTGTGCATGCCCATGTTCATGAGCATCATGCTCGCGATGTTCTTTTTTTTCTGCAAACGCAGTACTTGAAGTCAGTAATGCCAAAGCAAAGATAGTGTTTATTTTCATAATGAGGCCATTGTTAATAGAAAAAATAAAAAACCGTATTACAGCTGTTACTATCACCATGAAGGTTTTGCAGTAATTATATACATAAGCTGTTATTAAGTTATGTTATAATATAACAATATATATTGCGATATAAATTTAATTAGGAATAAAATTTATTATGGATCACTGTGAAACACACAAACACTGCATAACAGACGCATTAAAAAAAGGTGAAGAGATATGCAAC
>JBALXO010000054.1:12944-25986 GCA_036960615.1 Cocleimonas sp.
CAATGTTATTTTTTAATATGCTCGTGCTGCGATGAAGTAACGGAGTGTTGTACAGACCAACTCGGGAAGGCATTAGGAGTTTCTGCTAAAGATAATTTATTTACAACAGAATCTGTCTCGTTAGAAATTCTGGGTACATGTAGCTCTTGTAGCAAATAGATTTGAAAATTACCAAGAGCTTCTGAGTAGACTTTCGAATTAAGTAAATGACTTTAATTCAAGACAAATAAAAAGGATGCTTATTAGCATCCTTTTTATTTGTCTAACAGTTTTCAATAAATTACTTAGGTTTTATTCTAGCAACACCTGAATCAATCGCCGCTTGCGAGATCGCCGCAGGTAATCTTTCTTGTAAACGTGGATCTAGTGGCGTTGGAATAATATAATCTCGGCCAAATTCCATTGAGGTTTTGCCGTACGCTTTTAGAACTTCTTCGGGTACTGGCTCTTTTGCTATATCAGCCAAAGCTTTAACCGCTGCCATTTTCATTTCTTTATTAATGTGCGTTGCACGAACATCCAAAGCACCACGGAAAATAAATGGGAAACATAATACGTTATTCACTTGATTTGGATAGTCACTACGACCCGTTCCAATAATTACATCAGGACGAGCAGTTTTTGCAATCGCAGGATCAATTTCTGGGTCTGGATTAGATAAAGCAAATACGATTGGGTCTGCCGCCATTGCGTCAAGAGAACCAATATCCAATAAGTTTGGTCCAGATAGACCGATGAATACATCTGCGCCAGTACATGCGTCTCTCAAGGTACGTTGATCCGTATCTACTGCCCATTCTTGTTTGTATTTATTTAAATCGTCACGACCAGAGTGAATCACTCCGCCTCGATCAAGCATAAATAAATTGTCTCTTTGTGCACCTAGTGAGGCAAGAACTTCCATTGATGCAATACCAGCAGCGCCGGCACCTAAACAAACTATTTTAGCTGTTTCTAATGTCTTTCCTGCGATTTCTAATGCATTTAACAGACCTGCTGCGATAATGATTGCGGTGCCATGTTGGTCGTCATGAAATACAGGAATATCCAATTTTTCTTCAAGTACACGCTCAATTTCGAAACATTCAGGAGCAGCAATATCTTCTAGGTTAATACCACCAAATGTTGGCGCGATACTCTCAACAACTTTGATGAAATCCTCTGTAGTTTCTGCGTTGACTTCTATATCGAACACATCAATATCGGCGAAACGTTTGAATAAAATGCCTTTGCCTTCCATTACTGGCTTGCTTGCTAATGATCCAAGATTACCAAGGCCAAGTATTGCTGTGCCGTTAGTAATAACCCCTACTAGATTTCCTTTGGCAGTATATTTGTAAGCGTTTTCAGGGTCTTTTGCTATTTCTTTTACTGGCTCTGCCACACCAGGAGAATAAGCAAGCGCGAGATCTTTTTGCGTTGCCGCGGGTTTGGTTATTTCAAGTGCAATTTTCCCTGGCTTGGGAAACTGATGATAATCGAGTGCTTCCTGAATAAATTCTTGTTTTTTTGAATCGTTTGACATGGTGACTTCGTCCCTCGTTTGTTGTTTCTAATGAATAATAAAAGGTGTATCTAATAAGTATTTTGTAACTTGTTTTGTAATTTAAAAATATTTTGATAAATAATTCTATTGAATAATTTTAATTAAACGTCCTTGAACAGGCTGTCCATTAGGGAACATACCGTTTAATAAACGTAAGCGTTGTTCGTTAACTCTGCTTTGTTTTGCTAATGATGCATAAGTAACACTACGATTTTTTACGTTTCCTACCACTATTCGCCCTGTATTTTTTTTGTCGATGCGATATTTTAAGCCTGCAATCATATTGAGATAACGATTATGTCCTGCATCACGTGTCGCACCTTTTTTGTATTTATTTGCTTCGGCGATAATTTTTTGCAAACGAGTATCATTTCTTGGATGCGATGCAAATACACCATGATAAGCGCGTGGTTGGCGACCTTCACGACGCGCTTGGACTTTGGCGAACTCTTCCTGTGATTTCAAAACGCCAACTACATCAGTCATGTTCTTTGGTGAAAAACCAATACGGGCTAAGTATTCGGCACCAAGTCTATCTGCTTGTAATTCATGATCACGACCGTAGCCACTTAGAATAGCTTTATTCAGATTACCAAATTCTTTACCTGAACCACCCGCTTGTTTAGCTAACACACTTAATAGTATCGAACTAGCAACGCCCGCACTTTGCTGTTTCACACCATGTCTAGCGGTTACATGCCCAATTTCATGGCCTAATACACCAGCAAGTTCACCTTCTGAATTAAGGTAAGCCATGATTCCCGTAGTGATATAGATATAACCACCTGGTAACGCAAAAGCATTTACACTTGGGTCATCTAATACCGTAAATGTGTAACGAAGATCTTTGCGGTGGCTTTGTCTCGCTAGCTGTTGACCGATGTTATTAACATAGGCTTGGATTTTGGCATTATTTAGCCGCTTCTTTTGCTTCATGATGCCGTTATGAGCTTGCTTACCCATCGCTAATTCTTGATCTTTATTAATCAAACTAAAATCTTTTTTACCTGTAACTGGATTGGTTGAACAACCAACTATACTCAAAACAGCAAAAGCAAGAATTCCATTTCGAATGATTTTAAATTGTTTTTTAAAAAACTTGTTTGATAATAAAACTGAAAAGCTCATTTTTATTTACTCCACATTACTGTTGGGGCGATAACCTTACTGTGATTATTTATCGCTGACACTCGTTCTAACTGTGACGAATGATTGAGGGTTATTGTGCGTTTCCCTTTCTTGTATTTCAAGACACCTGAAACAATCACTTCTTGAGCAACTAATTTATCAGGTTCAATCGCTTTAAAATAGCGTAGATTTTTCTTTTTAATTCTTATTCGAACCGGCTTCTTACTCTGGCTCTCTAATTCTAGTATTAATGTTTTCTTTTGTTTTTTGATACGAGAGACTTTCCCCCTCAATCGAACATAACCTTTACTACGAGACTTTAAATCTTGTACTGTTTTGATTTGGTTACTTTCTAACTTCCAAAGCCTAAGTTTTTGTCGCTGTGCTTGACGTTCTGCTTTTTTGTAACATCCGACATGCTTAACATTAGGTGGAATGATTAGAGTCTTAGCAAAGCCTCGTTGCAATAACCATTCTGAGATATTCATGCCATTTGCCAAGTATACATGGGCTAACAAGCGTTTGTAGCGATCGTATTTTTCCTTATCAAACTCTAAAAATATTTGATAAGCGTTGTTAGAACTATCATCAGAAACACCATCAAAACTATTTCCTTTTAGTAATACACGCAATTCTTCTCGGGCTTTAGCACCATACAGTTGGGCTTTTTGTTGGTGATGTTTTACTTCGGGGGTATCAATTCCAATAACGCGAATTTTACGTTTGTTTTTACCTTTTAAATCGGTGACTAAAAGCGTATCGCCATCATAAACCCAATTTACAATAGCTTTTTCGACATTTGATTTTTCATCTAACTCGCACGAGTCAACAGCATAAACTGAGCTAGAACCAATAAATGCGAGCGCAAAAAAAGCACCCTTAAAGAGTGCTTTTTTAAAATAACGATTGAACAAAGTTTAATCGATTATTTTTTGCCGTAACGGTTGTTAAACTTATCAATCGCGCCAGCTGTAGTATTTGTGTTTTGCTTACCTGTGTAAAACGGGTGAGAAGCACTTGAGATATCCACTTTAATTAGTGGGTATTCATTACCGTCTTCCCATTTCACTGTCTCGCCAGATGAAAGAGTTGAACGTGTAAGGATTTTAAAGTCACTCGCAAGGTCTTGAAAAACCACTTGGTTGTAATCTGGATGTATTTCTGACTTCATTTGAAGATACTCTCTTTGTCTTTAGTCTTAGTGATCATTAGTATTTCAGTTGAAAAACAAACAATCTAATTAATATTGTGTTCGAAAAATCGAAGAGCGGGGATTCTAACAGAAGCTCCACTCTTAGCTCAAGTCATTTATACGCTTTATTTACACCATTGTAGATTGTTTTTCTTACCAAACTTCTCTTTTATGTAGTGTCAAGCAAACCACTTGACCTTTCAATACATACAATACTATAATTCTATATATGTCGAATTATAGTATTAATATTCAAACACACGCTGAAATGTTCAAAGCACTAGGCAATCCACATCGGTTGGCTATTTTTCAACGGCTTACAAGCTGTTGTGCGCCAGGCACTATTTGTGAAGTCGATGCTGCCATGCATTTCACCGTTGGTGAAATTGGCGAAGATTTGGATATTGCACCATCAACAATATCGCATCATCTCAAAGAATTATTTCGAGCGGGCTTAATAAAAACTCGTCGTAACGGCAAAAACATCGAATGCTGGATTGAACCCAAAACATTGGAACAACTCTCTGGCTTTTTTACCTTAGAACAAAACGAAACACTGACAAAAGTACAAACTAAACGTCAAGAATTAGAGGAAAGCACATGAGTAACGAAAATAACTGTTGCGTTCCAAGCAGTGCAGACGAATCAAAAGCAGAAGCAGCCGTTGAGCAAAACAACTTTCGCGATGACATTAGACGATCTTATGCAAAGGTAGCGAATGCGGTAGATGACAGCAGCTGCGATGGACCTGCAGCAAGTTGCTGCGGCACCTCAGATGACAATGCCATCAACACATTAATCTCAACTCGTTTAGGTTATTCAAAAGCAGAACTTGATATGGCACCAACTGGCGCAGATATGGGCTTAGGCTGTGGCAATCCAAAAGCCATTGCCGCATTGCAAACAGGCGAAACCGTTGTTGATTTGGGTTCTGGTGGCGGCTTTGATTGTTTTTTAGCTGCACCAGAAGTAGGTAACACAGGCACTGTAATCGGCATTGATATGACACCTGACATGATTAGCAAGGCTCGTAATAACGCAGAGAAAGGCAACTTTGATAACGTTGAATTTCGCCTAGGAGAAATCGAACATATTCCTGTTGCTGATGGCACCGTCGATGTGATTATCTCAAACTGTGTAATCAACCTCTCTCCCGACAAAGGTCAAGTATTCAAAGAAGCCTTTCGTATTTTAAAAATAGGAGGTCGAATGGCAGTTTCAGATGTGGTTGCGACTATCGAACTGCCAGAAGAAATGCGTAATGATCCATTATTGATTGCAGGTTGCATGGGTAATGCTGCACTCATCACCGATCTAGAAAATGATTTAACCGCTGCAGGTTTTACGCAAATAGAAATCAAACCCAAAGAAGAATCACGTGATTTTATTCAAGACTGGGCACCCGGCAAAGGCGTAGAAGAATATGTCGTTTCGGCTACGATTGAAGCCGTTAAGGCTTAATTTACACTAATATTTTAAATAAAAAAGTACACCCCCCACCTTTTTGGCACTTCTCTTCTTTTAAAGGCACCAGCCGAGCTTTAGCGAGACAATGTTGGAGCGAGCGACGACTAATCGTAGAGTGGGTTATTTTTAAAACCCATAAAAAGGCGGAGGGTGTCTTTTAACCTTGATCGCCTTGCTTTAAATATCGCCTAGTATCTCTATCATAAATCTCACATGGCCCACGATATTGTTCAGGAACATTATCAGGGCATTTACCGCAGAGTCGATTAGCAGGCACTGAAAAATCTATCTTGCGTGGATACGGCAAATCCAAGCCATTCATTATTTCGATAAAATCAGCTTCTGATTTATTATCCATCAAACGTGGATTACGTCGTTTCTCTTGTAAAACTGTACTAATCTGTCTGCCTTCGTAATCATGCCCAGGGTAGATTAAAGTCTCGTCAGGCAAACTAAAAAACTTCTCATGAATACTCTGATATAGCTGGGCAGGGTTACCCTCTTGAAAATCAGTTCTACCGCAAGCCTCAATCAACAAGGCATCGCCAGAAAACAAAATTGTATGCATACCATTCTCAATCAAATACGCATGATGTGATCCGGTATGACCAGGGGTAAATAATGGGTGAATTTTAATACTTCCAACCTCAAACACAGTGCCCTCTTCAACGCCTAAATCAGCGCAGGGCAAATTCTCCATTTTCGGCACTACAATCTGTGTATCTGCCAGTGCCCGCATCTTCACGCCACCCGTTATATGATCCGCATGGATATGCGTTTCTAAAGTATAAGTCGGACTTAATCCTAACTCACGAATCACATCTAAATCACGGTGTACAGTCTCTACAACAGGATCAATCAAAACGGTTTTACCCGTCACCTCACAGCCCAAAAGATAAGTATAGGTACACGAATCTGGCTCTAATAATTGTTTGAAAATCATATTTCACCTCTTTTACATTTAGTTTATATAAAATTTCAAAAGAATATATGTCTATCTATAGGTAGACTAAAACTTTATGTGAGAATGAATCACTATTAAAGACAACCTTCTGTCTTGAATGACAACTCGTTTTTCCTTTGAAACGATGCTTTGAGTTTATGCAGAGCTCAGGTTTTAAAAACAACCGACTCTACTAATAGTCGTCGCTACGCTTTAATAGAGAAGACTCTATAAATGACAATACAATACTTAGTAGATTTAGTGTATTTAATAACAAAGTCTAAGCTATTAATTTCTTTAATTTAATTTGGTTTTTATTAACGAAACAGTATTTTTCTTTACATTTTTCATATTTTTGTAACATTCTTTTCCTATACTTATTATTGTTTCCAATAACTTTATCGCAAAGGAATAATATGAAAAGCTTGAAACTAAAAAAAATACTTCTTACTTTACCCCTAATCAGTGCGGCCCTATTTGCAGGAACGTCCGCATACGCTGATGAACTAAGACTCCTTACTTGGGGTGGTTATGCACCAGATGATGTCATCAAACTGTTTAAAGCAGAGACAGGTATCGACGTAAAAGTTACCAAATCAAATAACGAAGATATGATCTCAAAGCTTCGCGCTACAGGCGGTTCTGGTTTTGATTTAGCGCAACCAAGTCAGGATCGTGTTACGGGTGCACAGGAAAACCACGATATCTACAAGCCGATGGATTTATCTAAAATCGAAGCAGGCTCGTTCATCACATCAATGCTGGATGCGACCAAATCAAATACCACGTTTAAAGACAGCGTTTATAGTGTGCCTCACATTTGGGGTACTAGCGGGCTAGTTGTCAATACCAGTAAAACATTAGGTATTACAGATTATACCGATCTATGTGGCCATGACGTATTAGGCAAAGTGTCATATCGTTTAAAGCGTCCAACCTTAATTGGTTTTGCTTTTGCAATGGGCATGGACCCTTTTGCAGCTTATGCTGACAAAGATAAATACTCAGAAATGATGTCAAAAGTAGAAGCTAAAATTGTCGGATGTAAGCCTGTGGTTAAAACCTATTGGACGGGTGGCGATGCTTTACTAAACCTACTTCGTTCAGGTGAAGTAACTGCTGCAATGGCTTGGGATACAGGCGGGTGGAAGCTAAACAAAGAAAACAAAGACATTACTTTCGTTGCACCTAAATCTGGTGCCTTAGGTTGGATTGATACATTTACAATCCCACGTAAAGGTAAAAATGATGAAGCAGCTTACAAATGGATTAACTTCGTAATGAAGCCAGAAATAGCTGCAAAAATCACCGCTTCTGCAGGTAACTTTACTGCATCAAAAGGTGCTGATGCATTCGCTGATGATGTTTTGAAAGCTCAATTTCAAGGCAGCTTCCCAACAGCAGCATTGGATAACGTCAAATGGTATCCACCAGTACCTGCAGGCTTAGAAGAGATCGAAGGCAAAGTATTGGATCGTATTAAAGCAGCAAAATAGAGAGAACTCCTCACTCTCTTTAGCTTGAATTGCGACTCTCGTTTTAATGACTAGAGTCGCAATCAGTTAAATTCCAACATTCTTCAAAGGCTCAGACACGATAAATGAAAGATAGCGTAATCGATTTAGAAACTCGTAATGTAAACAAACATTACGGCGATTTTACGGCGGTCGATAACGTTAGCCTACAAATTGAAAAAGGCTCATTCTTCTCTATTCTTGGCCCATCTGGTTGCGGTAAAACTACTCTACTGCGGATGATTGCAGGTTTTGATGAGCCAGATTCTGGCGATATCTTTATTCAAGGCAATTCAATGCTTGGCGTTCCTGCCAACAAACGCCCAGCAAATATGGTGTTTCAGCACCTTGCATTATTCCCGATGATGTCGGTTGCGGAAAACGTTGCCTATGGATTAAAGCAACGAAAAGTGGCACCTGCTGAAATCACCAAACTCGTCAATAATGCACTTGAAAGTGTTGACCTTGGAGACTCTGGTAAAAAGAAAATCACACAGTTGTCAGGTGGCCAAAAACAACGTATTGCGATTGCAAGGTGTCTGGTTCTCGAACCAAAATTACTATTGCTTGATGAACCACTCGGAGCGCTCGACTTAAAACTGCGTGAACACATGAAGGTCGAACTCAAGCAAATGCAAAGCCGTATCGGTACGACCTTTATTTATATCACCCACGACCAATCAGAAGCTTTGGTAATGTCAAATAAAGTGGCTGTAATGAATAATGGTGCATTTGAACAAGTCGGTACACCGTCTGATTTGTACTATCACCCTGAGACATCTTTTGTGGCAGGTTTTGTTGGAGATGCGAACAAATGGAAATCAAAAGTAAGCCAAGTAAACAATAAAAGTTGTAGCACCCAAGTTTCCAATGGAGCTACCTTGCGTGGAAAAATTAATGGCACTATGCCTATAGCTGTGGGTGATGAAGTTGATGTATTTGTTCGCCCTGAAGCGATCAAAATCATTAAAACTGGCGACAATGCTAATGAAAATGACAACAGCTTAGAATGCAAAGTGATTGACTTACTCTTCAACGGCGCTAACAGCGCAGCATTGCTAGAAGACATCACCACAGGCAAAGAGCTCCATGTAGCATTACCACAAACTGGCGAATACATTGGCTTGCAAACAGGTCAAAAATTAACGATTGCATGGAGTCCAGATCAAACCCATTGTTTTAATAGTCGAGTTAAAGGCTAAGTTGTGAAGCAACACTCGCCAATATTTTTCTGGCTGTTACTCGCCCCTTTTGCTTTATGGCTAATACTGCTCGTTATCATTCCGCATTTCGATATGCTGGGCATCGCATTACGCGAGCAAACAGCACCTAGACAATATGCCTTTAGCTTTAAAAACTTTAGTGAATTTTTCACCGAACCACTCTATTGGCGCACCTTTATGCGCACTGCAGTTATGTCGATTATGGCAACTGCACTGACGCTGCTAATCGCATTCCCTGTGTCCTATTACATCGCCAAAATGCTACGTGGCAGACCGAAATCATTCCTGTTTTTACTTTGTCTAATTCCATTCTGGGTGAGTGAGTTAGTCCGCACTTATGGCTGGATGATTCTACTGCGCGAAACAGGTGTTATCAGTAATGGTCTTCAATGGGCGGGCTTAGTTTCTGGGCCAGTCGAGTTGCTCTACAACGATGCTGCAATTATGGTGGGGCTGGTCTATACATCGATGTTATTTATGGTGGTGCCACTAGTCACAGTTTTGGAAAGTCTCGACGATGACATCATCGAAGCCAGTTATGATCTAGGCGGTAATATGTGGACTACTATGCGTAATATTGTCATCCCACACGCGATGCCTGGCATCGTCTCTGGCTGTATTATTGTGTTTATGATGACTTTGGGTAATTACCTCACGCCAAACCTGCTTGGCGGCAAAGACAGTCTGTGGTTTACCGAACAAATCTATACCCAATTTATCACCCGCTTTAATTGGGAGCTTGGTTCAGCGTTTGGTATTTTGCTGTTGTTGCTATCATCATTAATCGTTTGGCTTGGACTTAAACTTAGCAAACAAACACTGACGAGCACAATGGCCTCGTGATTCCATCAATCTCACAACCCGCCTCACTACGCTGGACCTATCGCGCCTATATATTGATGTTCTATATATTCTTGATCGCGCCCTTAGCCGTAGTCGCCACATTTGCTTTCAATGATTCGCTATTCCCATCGTTACCATGGAATGGCTTCACTCTCGATTGGTTTACCGGCGATACACCACAACGCTTGGGTGTTTTTAGCGATTCGGCGATGCTCGAAAGCGTTGGGGTTTCGGCATTTATCGCTTTCTTTGTAACCGCGCTTTCACTCTTTGTAGCCACCACCAATGCCTTTTTGTTTGAACGCTATGATTTCCGCTTCAAAGAATTTCTTTATATGCTGATGTTATTGCCATTAGTAATTCCCGGCGTGATTTTAGGAATATCAATACTCATCTCATCCAACTCAATCGCCAATCATATGGATGAAGTATTTAACCTAGAAATTGAATTCTTAAGACCAGGGTTAGTGCTAGTGATACTCGGACAATTCGCCTTCATAACTACCATTGCCACTATGGTGATTGGTGCACGTTTGCGCAAAATGGATCGTTCACTTGAAGAGGCTGCCTACAATTTAGGTGCAAGTAAAACTGCAGTTTTAAGAACGATCACACTACCCTACCTCAGACCAGCAATGGTCGGTGCAGGTATTGTCGCCTTCCTCATGAGCTTCGAAAACTTCAACACCACTCTGATGCTAACCAGCTCTGATTCGCCACTCACTATAACCATGTTCGACCGCCTACGTGAAGGCTCGACACCCGAATTGAATGCGGTGTCGTTATTGCTGATGATCGTTTCCGGAATGTTGGCGTTACTTAGTGTATTGGTGCAGAAGAAGGAAGATGCTTAAGTGCTTTAGAGGAGTTATTTTGAATAATTAAATGACACCCCCCACCTTTTTGGTACTTTTGAATATGTTTGCTTTGATTTGACTTTAATTGTTTAGTTTTTAATTACTTATTTAACAATCACTTTCAAAAAAGGCTCGTATTTCTTTAGCCAACACATCAGGCTTTTCTTCGATGACTAAATGCCCTGCGTTGGGGACGGTCACAAGTTTAGATCCTACTATTTTGCGTTGAAGCAAATAAGCTTGTTCACACGGTATCCATTGATCTTCCTTTCCCCATAATATGAGAACAGGCGCATTTATTTCAGTAAACTTGTTTTGAAATTCATCAGTGAATATTGAATCTGCCTGAGCTATCTGCCTATAAAATGCTGACTTTCCTTGTTCGTCTGTCCAAGGCGCTAAGATTGCCTTAAGTGTTTCTTGATCTAATTCTTGGTAGGCAGCTGTTTTTATATAGGCTTCGACAATTGCAGCATGAATATAGTCTGGCACTCCCGCAAAAGCACTTTCATATTTTTCGATATGTTTAAAGAACGGTGAGCCCCAAGGTGACAGTGCGACAGGATCAATCAACACAACTTTTTTAAAATTCTGTTTATCTAAGATATGACTTCTTAATACAGTCGTTCCACCAAAATCATGACCCACAATTAATGGTTGTTCTATTTGCCAATGATCAATTAAAGCGTTTAATAATTTGTTTTGTATTCCTAAAGAGACATCAGTATCACTTTTATCTGACTCTCCGTATCCCAGTAAATCAAAGTAGTAGACTTTATAATCAACAGACAGATTCTCAATCAGATGCCTATAATTAAATGATGACCAAGGAGTGCCATGAACTAAAACAACAGGCTCTCCTCTTCCTTTGATACCGTATTTAACCTGTCGTCCTTCATAATCAAAGGTCTGTGGAAGATTCCAATTACTCATTAGTTACTCTCTCAATAGCTCAGCAACACTCAGGGCTGATTTTCACAGGCTCTTTTTTTTCAGTTATTTTTACTTCGGCTTTTTTAAGCTGTTTTAAAACTATTGAAACGATACTTATTAACCCGTTAAATAATCGGCTAACAAAGCTCTTCCTTTCAGGTCCAAAACCCAGTGCTTGCTTTTCTAATAAGCGTCTATCGTATTCACGAATCTCTGTGAGCGAAGGATTATGACCATTCCACATAGGCATTCCGATAAAACTAGACATATGATTTACCTTCTTCTCAAATTTCATATTCTGTGTTTTATGCTGTTTATAATTATCGTTTTTCATTTTAGATATTCTCCTATTCTTTATCACTTATAAATTGGCAAACCTGTTACCGTAGAAGAATATTCACTTAAATCAACGCACTTAACAAACGATTAGATCTAAGCTATAGTTTAGAAAAACTATTGCGAAAAGAGATTAAAATAACAAATTATGCGACGTTTACCACCCTTGAATTCAATCCGAGCTTTCGAAGCGACAGCGCGTCATTTAAGCTTTTCTAGGGCTGCGGATGAGCTCAACGTCACACCTGGCGCAGTCAGTCAGCAAGTTAAAGTACTAGAGGATTACCTTGATCTAAAACTATTCAAACGTAAAAACCGGATGATATTATTAACCGATGAAGCGCAAATTTGTCTGCCATTACTTAGCCAAGGTTTAGATAAACTCTCGCAAGGTATCGAGACTATTCGTGAACAGAATAACGATAAACCACTCACTATAACTGCATCACCAACCTTCGCCTCGCGTTGGTTACTACCGCGCTTAACGAGTTTTCAACAGCAATTTCCTGATATTGATGTACGCATTGAAGCTACCAATGAATTGGCTGATTTGGTCAATGACGATATTGATGTTGGTATTCGTTTCGGTACGGGAGAATACTCAGGACTTGAGGCCGATTATTTGTTTTCACAAAACGTGATCCCAGTATGTAAACCTTCACTTTTAGAGGGTGAAAATAGAATACAAAGCCCTGAAGACTTAAAAAAACATACCCTACTTCACGCGGGTAGCGAATACTTTATAATGGACGACAAGACTCACGTAGACTGGGAAATGTGGTTCGCCACAGTAGGCGTTAACGATATAGATGCAAGACACGGTTTACACTTCTCGCAATATAATTTATTAATAGAAGCTGCAATTCGAGGTCAAGGCGTCGCACTTGTTGGCGACGCTATAATAAGCGATGAAATAAAAACAGGACAACTCGTAAAGCTATTTGAAGAAACAGATATTCCGCTGAGTTTCTCCTATTATCTGGCCTACTCCAAAAACAAAACAAACCTGCCGCGCGTAAAAATTTTTAGACAATGGCTATTAAACGAAGTGAAGAAGCTA
>JBALXO010000055.1:0-4690 GCA_036960615.1 Cocleimonas sp.
CCATTTTACTTGCCACTTTCCTGAAATATCGCGTTTATCCCAAGTTTCACCTTGTAGTAATAGGTTTAGCGCTTGTGGATTTTCAAAGCGGTAATTGAGTTTATTCTCTTTTGTTGCGTCTTTTTTTGCAGGACGAATTACTATTCTGGGTTTATTTGGATCTTGTGTTTTCAAGTATTTAGTTACTTCAGATGCGGGTGGCTGAGATTTTTGCGATTTTGTATCCCATTCCCACCAACGTTTGTTTTCTTGCATGAATTTCAAAGATGCTTGTAATTTTGGTGATTTATCTAAGGGTTGTTTGATATGTTCTTTAAGTCCCCAACAGCCACTCCAGTTACAACTTCTGGGTGCGCTGAAAGCAACAAATAAATCGGCACCTAGGCCACGCCACTCTTTATATAATTCTTGGTATAGATCATTCATGCGAGAGTCACGATTTGCTGCATAAAAGAGAGGATTTGGGTGTTTCAAGTAATCACGAGCAGCCCAATCTACCAATCCTTGTCCACCTTCGTAGGCAATCAAACTCACGCCAAATTCCTTGGCGAGTTTGGCATGTTTCTCTAATTCTTCCATTATTTTTGGTAGTGATCTAAAAGATTTCTTATCATTAAGTAATTTGAAAATATCACTAACGGTTTTGGATTCTCTAAAGCCTTTTAAGTTACCGCCAATGTAAGGCGCAATTGCAATTGCGTCGGTATTTTTGTAAGTGTCATTGTATGCGAGAATAATACTGCTAATATCTGGGCGAGTGTCCCAGCCACCGATAATACGCACAAATTGCTTACGATCATTTTTGATTTGGCCGCCGTAAATATCATCCCAAATATCAAAAAACTCTACTGAGCGCTTTGCGTAGTATTTGTAACCAGCAAGTAACGCATCTTTATCAAGCTGTTGAGCAATACCCATTTTTTGCATGTGTTCGTTATGTACAAAATTTGAATTCCAGGCTTCATTGGTGTATTCGATGTGTGGAGTTAATTCGGGCGCTAGATTATCTTTTACATACTGCGCAAATTTGCGCATATAGTTGTCATCTGCAATATGCGGCACATTGAACCATGGATCGGCTTTTAGCTGATTAGCGAGTTCTACTTGAATCTCAAGTGGTGCGCCACGTGAGCCATAAATACCACCCCATGTTGCTTCTTGCATGTGTGGACGTTGATCCCAGCGTTCATCAGGATTACGCGTGATTCCAGACATTGGCATCAGTCGTATTACGCCAAAATCTTTCATGAAATTTAGATAATCAGGATTGAATAGAATTGAAGCGTAGTGGGTTTTGAAATCTAAGTATTTCGAGTCAGCACATTCTGATTGATCAGCGACATGCGTATAGGGTGAATTCTCACAAATTCCCCCAGGCATAATAATACGGATGTTTTTTAATGGTTTGTCTGGATTCGATTTAACTATTTGCGCCACCGCAGTCATAAAACCATCGGCACGCGCGTCAAAATTTATCGTGTCTTCGCCAGGTATACGTGATACTAGGTTGGCGTTTTGTTGGTAGTCTATTTGACCTTCGCCTTCATACAAAACACTATAATCACCTTTAGGTAAAGCTGCGAGAGCAACATTACGTAAGAAGAATACGCCCGCTTTGCCGTCTTTGAGTTTAATCGGCCAGCCATTTTTATCGTATTCAACTTCAGCATTCGTCAAACAAGGTTGGTCTTGCTTTCGACAACGAATATTTTCATTAAAGGGGGTAGCAACGCGAAATAAATCTACAAAGGGAATACTGGCATCTTGTTCAAATACTTCATTAGTGTTGATACCTAGAGAAGATTGTTGATTATGTGAGTTTATCGAAGCCTTAGACACAAACTTTGTTATAGGCTTAGATACGTCAGTTTGAACTGATTTAATGGTTTCTGATGGCGTTAAAGAGGTATTTTCAAGTGTTTTATTAGTAGGAGATAGTTTAGGTGTTACTTGATTGATTACTTCCGGTGTTTTTGAACCATTGTTCTTTTTGATGTTCCCTTGGATTTCATCAAGATTAACGTCATCTGATATTTGTATAAATTTAGAAATTTCATCGAATTCATTAGCTTTAACTTTGGGGGATTGTAAAAAATAAGCAGCAAGAATGATTAACATAAAAATGGCAATAAATGCAGCGAGATAAGTTAGTACGGAACGAATGTTCATTGTTTAATAAGATATCGATTGATAGATGTGAATTGTTAGTGGGCTAGCATGGAATTAAGTTTCATTCAGAACAAGAATAGTTGTTAACAGCTGAGGTGAAAAGTGCCATAAAGGTGGGGGGTGTCTTTTTACTCTCTTTAATTAGTCAAAATCATACTTAAACGCTGTTCTAAGCAGTCAACTAACTTTTCGTTTTGACTTATCAATGGACTGATTGATACTTTGAAGTTAGGATGTTGTTTCATCACAGCATCACAGATTTGCTCAATATCTCCGCCTTCTCCTGCGTGAGTTCCTGCTAATAAAAATAATAGTAATACTGTCGCGTGAGTTTCACCTGATTCAGCGATTCTATTTAAATAATGTTCTAATAATTCGCCATTAAAATCGTATTCTTTTCCTTCTCGACGTTCCATTGCTGTTTGAGCAACATTGATCTCATCTGGGAATTTAGCATTTAACGCCTTTGCTATATGTTGTCGTACTGCATTCACTGCAGGTAACGGTGATCCATGATCGACTAAAACTAGATTTTTTAAAGCATCTTTAGTGCTTCCTTTAGTTGATGTTAGAGCATGTTCATAAAGAATATCGACTAAAAGAGATTCGCCATCAGGCAAAGGATAAAGCACCTCAGTCATTTTGATATTGAATGCAGCAAATTCAGATTCTAGTTCGGCTTTTTCATCAGGCACAAAAGAGCTTAGGGCTCTACTATTACCAAAAAATAGAGGGATGAGAATAAAGTTGCGTTGACCTGCTCTAAGATGTTCAGTCATAAATTCTCGAAAAACGCGGGCAGGGATGCCTGAGAGTTTATTTTTAACTTCATCAGTAGAGATTCGATCTGAATGTTTAAGTGAGACAGCGTTTATTTTTTCACCTATTTTGTTTCCAAGGCTTTCAGCCAAATGTCTTAATTGAGCTGCTGCGTTAGCACGCGTCGAACCATTATCTACTAGTAGAATCGTAGCATTGCTGTATTTCTTTTCGTTTGCCAAAACAGGGTTATCTCACATTAATATTGTTAAAACGTATTGTAATTGAGTACAGAAGCATTAGTCTAGCAACCACTTTTTCTCGCCTCTTCTTTTTTTCTTCTTCGTTCTATAGCGAGTTTGAGATAGTCTTGAAACAAACCACATTTAGCAATACATATTAGGAATACTGAAAATGAATTCTGCAACTATTGATCTCATGTTAGCGCATCGATCTATCAGAAGTTTTACTGATGAAATCATCGAAACTAAGGTACTAGAAAGACTCATTAATGCGGGACAAGCTGCGGCATCATCCAGTTTCATCCAAGCTTATTCAATTATTCGTGTTACAGATAAAGACGTGCGGGCCAAAATTGCTGAGGCTGCTGGCGGACAAAAGTGGATAAACGAAACTCCTGAGTTTTTAGTGTATTGTGCCGATTTGAAACGAATTGAATTGGCTTGTATTCAGGAGCAACAAGGCGAGTTACAAGGACATACCGAGCACTTTATTGCTGCAACAGTAGATGTGGCTTTAGTCGCACAGAATGTATTGTTAGCGGCTGAATCAATTGGACTAGGTGGGGTTTACATAGGTGGTATCCGAAATAATCCACAGTTGTTGGCTGATTTATTAAATCTGCCAGACCAAGTTTATCCTGTATTTGGTATGTGCTTGGGTTGGCCCGCAATTGACCCCGAAGTTAAACCTAGATTTCCTGTAGCTTCAATCTTACATCAAGAAACGTACCAAACTGAAAAGGTTGAAGCTGATGTTTCTGCTTATGACGAACAGATGAAAGAGTATTATGGCAGTCGTGACGCTAATAATCGCATATCTGATTGGAGTACCCAAACTGCCAAAGCTGTTCAACTTAAGAAACGAGAACACATGTTGGCGTTTTTACAAAAACAGGGTTTGTTGAAATTGTAATGTAATAGTTTAATTATTAGTTATAAGAGACACCCCCTACCTTTCTGGGCTTTTCCCCCAGCTTCAATCACAAAAACCAGTACTTCTATAATTAGTCAGCTGAAGTATTTATGAGTATTAACTATGACAGAAATAATCCCTAAGTACGGTGAAGGTTCCGCAACATATGATGCTGTCGGAGGTTTTATTGGCTTACAAAAGCTAGTGACTGAGTTTTATCGCTTGATGCATGAGTCTCCAGCTTACAAAGCCATACGTGATATGCACCCGCAAGACTTGGCGTTATCAGTAGATAAGTTGGCGAGCTTTTTAAGCGGATGGATGGGAGGAGAAGCGCTGTATCTAAAAAAATATGGCGGAGGCGGGATGCCAAAGATGCATATGCATTTAACTATTGGTGAAGCTGAACGAGATATGTGGTTGGCTTGTATGCATGAAGCCTTATTAAAACAAGATTATCCAAAATCATTAGTTATTTATTTAATGACTCAATTGGCATTTCCAGCAGAAAGGATTTATAAAACAAGCAAATGATAATCAAAATTCTTCCAACTAGTTAGTTTATCAGTGCGATTTATGTATTGCGTAAAATATAATTTCGTATAAG
>JBALXO010000055.1:4790-6948 GCA_036960615.1 Cocleimonas sp.
TTAATGTATAAGATTAATGGTACTTGTAATTAATTAATATGCAATATAATGTTAATTCAAAGTCTACAAACTCATTAAAACAACTTTAGTATAAAAGTAACCAGTCAATCACAAATAAACCAAAAAAGTATCTATGTTTTGTAATTATATAATTGTATGCAAAATATTATAGTGGTTAATCTATTGTGTTTAAAAATAGAGCGCGTGTTCTGTTTGTTTTTACTTTATACTTCTGTCTGTAAATATAACGAGGAGAGAATAATGTCAGTAGACTTAAATAGATTTATTTGTTTCAACTTTTATAACGGATGGCGTGAAATTACAGGATTTTATAAAGATGTCCTAGGAATGGATGTTACTCCACAAAAGGTTTATGTATTAGAGCTTTTGGAGTTGGATAAACAAATCACAATGAATGAATTATCCAAAGGAATGAACCTTGATAGCTCAGCCGTTTCAACGTTGGTTTCAAGAATGGAGAAAAAATCTCTAGTAACGCGCACACACGGTACAGAAGATCGTCGTACTGTTTTTGTGAAGCTTACTCAAGAAGGCCATGACGCAAGAGAATTATTGCGAGGTAATTTTGGAGAATTAACTGACAATATCGGGGAAAATATTTCTCCTAGCGATATTGCTACATTACAAGAAATTGTTGGAAAAATTTCAAATAATCATAAGAAGCTACAAAGCCCTGACTAGATATTTTTGTTGAAATAATTTGGTTCAGGGTCCCTACAATATAAAAATAAGAGGATTCCAAAAATGGACCAAATTAGACAGAATGCATGTGATGAAATGATCGCAAGCGTGGGACAACAACAATGGGACGAGAATATGGAATTCTTACAAAGTCTCATCTCACAAGTTAAAAATCATAAAATAAATCAACATCCAATTGTAGACTCAATGCAGTCTTGTGATTTCTCTTTGCAAGAAATGCAAACCATGCATATGGAATATCGAGCCATTGTACATATTTTCACTGATGCATTATTGATGGCTCAATACCAATCTAGAAAAGTCGAAAATGTAATGAAACCGGGTAGTAAAGCATATGCACGCTTTCTATTGACTTTAAATACCCTGGATGAATTCGGTTTTTATTACAAGATTGGTGAACCGTGTAATTTCCAAGGTACTCCTCAACGCTCACACCTGATTTTATTTGAAAATTTAATGACTGATATGAGTATTACAGATGAAGATAGACAAGTTTTTGTTCCTTCACTTGTAACACAAAAATTGAAAGAGTATTTCCTTGCTGCTTATGATGATTATCCTCTTCTACTTACTTTATTGGCTGTAGCGGAAGAAATAGTAATGATTTTCAGTCCTGTAATGCGGATAAATACTGGAGCTTTAGGTATTCCAGTTGAAAAAGGTTATTACCAAGTTCATGGCGTTTCAGATGATGAAGAAAACGATGCTTGTGATGATTTTCATCAAAATGATCTTTGGTTAATTCTGGCACAGGGTGCTGGTGGTTATGATCAAGACAAGTTGATAATAAATACAGAAAACTTTATTAATTTATGGGAAGCGTTTTGGACTCAAGACTTTAGTCAAAACAAGATTATATCTATGCGTAAAACAGATCCAAGAAGATATGAAATAGAACAAGAGGAGAGCTTGTCTGTTTAAATTAACCTCAATAAAAAGAACTAAAGTAATCGATTTGTAATTATTTTACTTTTTCCACTAAATAATTATGATTATTTTAAGGCGAACTTTGGTTCGCCTTTTTCTTATTTATTTAATTAATTAGCTTACAGTTTATTTAAGAGTTTCGGCTACTTTGTCCATAGCTATTGCTAAAGTAAAGTCCCTCTCACTAATTCCGTCTACTTCATGGGTAGTTAAGTCGATAATTACCGTTTTATAAACATTAAACCATTCAGGGTGATGATCATCGCGTTCTGCAATGAGGGCTACTTGAGTCATGAAACCGAATGCTTGAATAAAATTTTTAAAAACAAAGGTTTTATTCAATTTATCTTTATTTATTTTCCATGTGGTGTTCGCATTGATAAATACTGAAATTTCTTGCGTTGTTGATTTTGAAATCATGATCAAAATAAGTGTTTAGGATAATATTTGAATATAGTGCATTTTTTGTGTTCTATAAAGAAGGATAAGTTATTCAAAAAATACTGTT
>JBALXO010000055.1:7048-19199 GCA_036960615.1 Cocleimonas sp.
ATAGTGCATTTTTTGTGTTCTATAAAGAAGGATAAGTTATTCAAAAAATACTGTTCTCATTTTAATGAACTATTTTGTAGGTAATCGAATGGATAAACTAGAACTATTAATGTCACCAGAGTTTTATCCGTATCAATGAAAAGAAGAAAAAATATGGGCAAACAATGTAATTCAAACTCATAAAGAGTTAATCGTACAATTAGCTTATATTTGAAATGCCGAGTATGGGTTTAAGAGACTATCTTGTTATTCTGATGAGTTGAAACATTAATCTAGTTAAGTATTAGTCGCTTTAAAAGTTAACTAGCTTACTTTTTATATACACATATATCCCACGTTATCTGAAAAAGTGTCTATTGTGTAATATCGGTTGTCGTATTGGTTAAAGCAAATTGAATATGTTTAATTTTATTTTGAGAAAAACATAAAATAATTAGTATTTATTCAAGTTATTCTCAATTTTAGTTTAAGTTTAGTCTTTTGACACTGTAATACTACAGTGTTACTTTAGCCATGGTAATTAGCATTATTTAACTACATATAAATAAAGAACATACCCGCAAATTATGTTATCTATATGTGCAAATACCGATTTCGATTATAGTAATTCGTATGAATATCGTACTTTAAGTACTAAGACAAATCATTTAATAAGGAAATTATATTATGGCTCTTAAACCCCCTTTAACCGAATTAGATATCGCAACATCTGATTCAGGCTTTTATCAGGACTTTAACAAAATAGTTGCATTAATATCCAAGATTGCGATCGCGCTAATCGTTTTATGGGCTGCAATATTTCCAGAACAAGCGGGTAAAATGCTTGGTGACATGAAGAGCTGGTCTTTTTCAAATCTGAATTATTATTATACTTACGCAGTCGGTTTTTTCGCTGTTATTTGTATAGTCATAGCCGTGTACCCTAAGTGGGGTAAAATAAAATTAGGTACAGCCGACGGAGTTCCCGAGTTTTCTAATTTCTCTTGGTTTTCAATGATGTTTGGTGCAGGTATTGGTATCGGCATGTTGGGATATGCAACAGGAGAGCCGATGTGGCACATTGCAGACAACCCTGATATTCGTATGAGTGCCATTATGGTTAAGGATGCCTTAGCCGCGGCTAATCTGACCTTGGCTGAAGGTGCAAACGTCTGGACAGAGTACGCAAATGCGGTGTCAGCGGGCACTGTTACTGCTATTGATGGTTTGGCCATTCCAAAAACGGCATCTGCAATAGAGTCAACCTACAAATATAGTTTTCTTCATTGGGGACTAGGTGCTTGGGCATGTTATGCCATGGTAGGTATTTCACTCTCATTCTTTGCTTATTCGCGTAATTTACCATTAACTATTCGCTCTACGCTTACGCCAATATTTGGTAAATCATTATCTGGGCCCTTAGGTCACATTGTTGATATCACAGCTATCGTGGCAACAATTTTAGGAATATCACAAACCATCGGCTTAGGATTAGAGTCATTCTCATCAGGTCTATTTAACATAACTGGCGCTGAATGGTTAATTACAACATCTGCAGAAGGTAAAGTGGCTCCATCAACCGGTTCATTATTAATGGCTCTCTTAGTAGTCATGGTTGCATCTACCTTATCTGCGTTATCAGGTGTTGGTAAAGGCATCAAATGGCTTAGTAATATCAATATGGTATTGTCAATGAGTCTGCTTGCTTTCTTTCTTATCTTTGGTTCAACCATGTTCGCGATGGAAGTGATGGGTAAAGGCTTATTCAGCTATATAGTTAACTTACCTGCATTGACCTTTACGGTTTTTCCTGCAGCTGGTGCTGGTAGTCCTGGTGAGTGGCAAGGCTGGTGGTCAATATTCTACTGGGCTTGGTGGATTGCATTTGCACCATTCGTTGGCATATTCCTAGCACGTATTTCTAAGAATCGTACTATTCGCGAATTCGTTGTAGGCGCTATTGTTGCACCATCACTGATGTGTTTCCTTTGGTTTGCATTACTCGGTGGAACAGCGATTGATTTGGAATTAAATCAGGGTGCTAATGGAGCTATTTTTGCTAAAGGCTTGACCGCACAGCTTTATGAAGTAATTAATGTGATGGTTTCTGCTGATATATCTAAGTTTATATCAGTACTTATCGTAATCTTATTGTTAACCTACCTTGTTACCTCTGCCGATTCAGCTGTATTAGTTATCAATACAATCGCTGCGGGTGGTTCAGAGAAGCAGGCAGGCAAGAAGCATATTATTATCTGGGGCTTGATTTTAGGATCGGTAATTGCCGCATTGTTGCTAGCAGGAGGTCTAGATGCGATTAAATCCGCCATGATTGTTGGCGCCGTCCCATTCTCCTTTATGATGATATTGATGGGTATTGCACTGCTTAAAGCGTTGATTAATGATGGTAGGCGTGACGATCAGTAATTATCAATAATGTAGTAAATAAAAAGCCTGTATGATTTATTCTTACAGGCTTTTTTATTTTAGAAAACTGTTAAAAACAGATGTTAAATTAGTAATGGAATGATAATCCCTGATTATCATTGAATAAAAAAACCTCGTAACTGGATAGTTACGAGGTTTTTTTTTGTACTTTTAAATTTGCTAGGGATCAAAAAGTAAGAGCAGTTTCGATTAAAGATATTTTGGTTGAGCGTTGAAGCAACGTGCAGACTTATGGCAAAGTTAAGGGGGGGTCATTTAGTCACATGTTCTTAATTACCACTGAATATTACTTTTGCGTAATCGTGTATTTGATAATATCAACAATTTGTTCAGGTGTCGTTGCCCAAGCCATTGCAGATGCATTCACTTCTTTTAATGGATGAATGATATCTTCATCATGTAAAGTGATATATGGAATATCAAGAGCCGCGCAATAACCGGCATCAAATGCTGCGTTCCATTGTTTATATTGGTTGCCAAAACGAACCACTGCGAGGTCGCAGCTTTTTATTAACGTCTTAATTCTAATCGCATTTATTTTTGCAGATTTATTGTCACGCCAAAAATTACTTTCTTCTGCACCCAGTAAATCACCAGCTGCATCACTTGCTTCATGGTTGGTAACCGCAGAATGAAAATTTACTGCTAAGTTATGAGCTTCACAGCCCGCAATGATTTTTTCTCTCCAATCAGTATGTATTTCACCTGAAAGATAAACATTCCATTCCATTATTGTGTCCTTTTTAAGTAGTATGATTAATCAATTCGATTGAATGAACGATGTGCAAGTTTACTATAAAAACTAATGGATTGATTTTTTGAAGGGAATATCATTTTTACAATCTAAAAAGGCATTCCCCAATATTGTCTAATTTTTGCTTTTATAAGCATTTTAACAGCGTATTCATTTAAGAAAGGCCTATTCATTAACCTATTATTAAGGCAATTATTTGAGCTTTCTAACATCTAGTTTAGACTTCACGTTGATTAGAAATTATTTCTTAATTTTTTGAAATTAGATCCTATAATTATTTATAATTTTAAAATACTTTGAGCTTAACTTATGAGCAAATCTTCCTTTTTTGACCCACAAACGATTGCCTTACACACAGGCTACCAACCCGAATCAGAGCATGGCAGTCGTGCAGTTCCCATCTATCAAACAACTAGCTACGCTTTTCAAGATGTCTCGCATGGTGCGGCATTATTTAATGTAGAGCGTGGTGGTCATATTTATAGTCGTATGACTAATCCGACGGTTGCTGTATTAGAGCAACGTATCGCAGCATTAGAAGGCGGCGTCGCTTGCGTTTGCACAGCCTCAGGTATGAGTGCTTTGTTCACAACCTTTGTGAGTTTGTGTTCGGCGGGTGATCATATCGTTTCGGCCTCACAGATTTATGGTTCGACAGCCACCTTGCTTGGTCATACCTTAAAGCGCTTTGGGATCGAAACAACATTTGTTGATGTGAACGATCACGCAGCTTTTAATGATGCTATTCAAGAAAACACTAAATTACTATTTTGTGAGTCGATAGGTAATCCCGGATTAGATATTGCAGATATTCCTGCTTTAGCAGCTATTGGTAAAGAACAACATCTTCCTTTGGTTGTCGATGCGACTTTCGCCACACCTGCACTTCATAACCCTATCGCTCACGGTGCTAATATTATTGTGCACTCATTGACCAAATGGATTGGTGGCAGTGGCAATTCCATTGGTGGTGCGATTGTAGATGGTGGAAACTTCAAATGGGGTGATCCAAATAAAAGTCGAGAATTTCCAACGGTTTGTGAGCCTTATGCACCGTTTCATGGCATCAGTTTTTATGAAGAGTTTGGGCCTAGCGCATTCTCTATGCGTATTCGAGCGGAATCGATGCGTGATTTTGGAGCATCGCTTAGCCCACAAAACGCATTTAATTTATTGCAAGGATTAGAAAGCTTAGCCTTACGCATGCCCAAGCATGTTGAAAATGCAGAAATACTTGTTCAATGGTTATTAGAACATGATGCTGTGAGCTGGGTGAATCATCCCAGTATGGAAGATCATCCGAGTAAAGCATTAGCAGAAAAACTCTTCCCTAGTGGCGCAGGTTCGATTTTAAGCTTCGGTGTGAAAGGTGGTCGTGAAGCCGGAGCAGCCTTTATGGATTCTTTGCAATTAGCGACAAATCTGGCCAACGTAGGCGATTCGCGTACTTTGGTATTGCATCCTGGTTCAACCACGCACTCACGTATGGATGCTCAAGCAATGAAAAATGCGGGTATCAGTGAAGATTTGATTCGTGTATCAGTCGGTATTGAATCGATTCGCGATATCAAAAACGATTTTTCTCTGGGTTTAAGAGCAGCGAAGAAAGTTGCTGAAAAAGCAGAGCAAGGAGCTTAACCATGTATTTAACTGTAAATGGTAGCCCGACATACATAGCAACTGGAGGGAAAACTTTTGATGGCAGTTTGCCAACAGTCGTATTTTTACATGGCAGTGGCTTAGATCATCGTAGTTGGGCATTACAAACACGCTGGTTTGCTTTTCATGGTTACAGTGTTATAGCACCAGACTTTCCTGAGCATAGTTTATCTCAAGGCGAGGCTTTAGGTTCTATCGAAGCTATGGCAGATTGGTTATGGCAATTGTTAGATGAAATGGGTGTAGAAAATTGTAGTTTAGTTGGGCATTCATCAGGTTCTTTAGTCGCTTTAGAAGCGGCAGCCAATAAACCAGAAAGAGTACGTTCCGTAAGCTTGATTTCAGCATCTGCAATGATTGGCGTTAATGATCAACTGTTAGCTTTATCAAAAAGCGACCAACCTGCAGCGGTAGATTCAATGCTAATGTGGGGTTTTGGCGAAGCGTATCAATTTGGACGTTCAAATATCCCAGGGCAAGCGCCTATCGGCATTGGCTGGCAGATTATGTGTGATAACCCATTACATGTAGATTTAAGTGCTTGTCAAAGCTATACCAATGGTGAGCAAGCTGCAGCTAAAGTGACTGCACCAGCACAATTGATTTTAGCTAAGAACGATCGGATGACTCCGCTTAAATTTGGAAAAGCCTTAGGCGCTTCTTTACCAAATTTGACTTCTACTTCAATATTTGATGTCGGTCATATGATACCCATGGAAGCACCAGAAAAGTGCTTATCAGCACTCCAAGAATTTATTACAGGGCTTAAATAAGCGCTTAATACTCAAAAATATATTAAGAATAAGCAGGGAATTTTATGTTTAAAAAAGTAGCCGTAATTGGTGCAGGCACCATGGGTGCAGGAATCGCAGGACAAGTAGCGAACGCTGGAATCGAAGTTTTATTATTAGACTTGGCCAGTGAGGGCGATGATGTAAATGCCGTTGCACAACGTGGCTTGGATCGACTTAACGATCCAGATCAACCTGGTTTGATGGACGAAGCCGCTGGTGCGCGAATCGAAGTCGGCAATATTCGTGATGACCTACATCGCGTATCTGAATGTGACTGGATTGCAGAAGCTGTGGTTGAACGTTTAGACATTAAACATCAACTTTATGCCGATCTTGCTAAACACATGCAAGACGATGCTATTTTGACTTCGAATACCTCAACCATCCCGATTCGTTTATTAACTCAAGGCATGGATGATGATTTAAAACAGCGTTTTGCGATTACACATTTCTTCAACCCAGTGCGCTTTATGCGCCTACTAGAATTGGTTCGTGGTGAAGAAACGCGCCCAGACATAATGAAGCGTCTAGAAGAGTTTTCTGAGAAAGAGCTGGGTAAAGGCGTGGTAAATTGTGCTGACACGCCAGGTTTCTTAGCAAATCGAGTAGGTTGTTACGCGATTCAGTTTGCCTTACATGAAGCTTTTAAAATGGGCATCAAACCACAAATTGCTGATGCCTTATTTGGCCGCCCAATGGGAATTCCTAAAACAGGTGTGTTTGGCTTATATGACCTAATCGGTATCGATTTAATGTCAGATGTCGCCAAGAGTTTGGTGAGTATTTTATCTGGAGGCGATGCCTTTAATGAGGTCGCAGAACCTCTCCCTTTAATGATCGAGATGATAAAGAATGGTCAAACAGGCAATAAAGGTGGCAAAGGTTTTTACTTACAACCTGAAGTTGGTGCTAAACAGGTCTTAGATTTTGATAGTGGTGAATATGTTGATTTCACACGTCCTAATATTGAGCTAGCCTTAAAAGCAGAACAGCATGGTGTTAAACACCTGATTGATGATGAAGGCGAATATGGGCAATATGCGTGGTCAGTGTTATCACACACCTTAGTTTATGCCGCCTCGTTAATCCCTGAAGTAGGTAATGACCCAGAAGCGATAGACGATGCTATGAAACTTGGTTACAACTGGGTTTCTGGTCCTTTTGAATTGCTAGATGAAGTTGGGGTTGATTACTTTGTTTATCGTTTGCAAGAAGAAGGGCGTGAAGTGCCTGAATTCTTGTTACAAACTCAAGAAGATGAAGTAGAAACCAGTTTTTATCGAATTGAAAATGGTGAATATCAAAACCGTCTTTGGAAAGAAAACTCTACTGACGAAACTATTTGGAAAACGATTGATCGAGGGCAAGGCGTCACTCGTTTTATGGAAACTCGTAAAACAATCAGTCCAGTAAAAGCTAATGATGCAGCTAGTTGGTATGCCTATAAAGATGTTGCTCTAGTTGAGTTTCATACCAAAGCTAATGCATTAAATGGCGACTCTATGAGTATTCTTAGCGATGCTTTAGATGGCGTGAAGGAACAAGGTCTGAAAGGTTTGATTGTTCATAATGATGCACAACATTTCTCATGTGGCGTTAATTTAGAAGAAGTTAGAGAATTTATTCGAGCTGACGATTTACAAGGTTTAGATAAATTCTTAGATCACTTTCAACAATCTGTCCATAAAATGGCAACTGCTGATTTTCCTGTAGTTGTCGCAACGCCAGGAATGTCGATTGGCGGTGGTTTCGAAGTTGTACTTCATGCACATCATGTCATCGCACATGCTAATTCAGTAATGGGTTTGGTAGAAAGCTTGGTTGGTGTTATTCCGAGTGGTGGTGGTTGTAAAGAATTGCTCTATCGTTGGGTTGAAAAGCTAGATTTGGAGACGACTAACATCGGCGAAGCATCTTGGAAAACCTTTATGACTATTGGTTATGGTCGAACCGCAACTTCGCCTATCGTCGCTGAAAAAATAGCCATGCAACGTGAAAATGACGAATATTTAATGAATCGTGATCGTATGCTAGATAAAGCACTTGATTATATTCACTCAGGTGCAGTAGCGATTCACTATGACCGTCCCGATTTATCAATGCCAGGTAAAGCCGTCTATCATGAAATGGCTGAGTGGTTAGATAAAGGTCATGCAAAAGGCATGTTTACGCCACATGACACGATTGTCGGCAGAGCAGTAGCAAGTATTGTTACAGGTGGAGAGGACGTCGAAGCAGGAACAGTTTGGTCAGAGCAAGATTTATACGATGCTGAACGCCGTGCCTTCTTGCGTTTGGTGCAAACTAAAGAGACTCAAGACAGAATTAACAGTATGTTAGATCTAGGTCAGACACTTAGAAACTAAGTTAATTAACGATTGATCACTATTAAATCAAGAATAACGACGAGAATACGAATATGAATACGGATTTGCAACTGCCATCAATGTACGACTCTCTAAGTGACAGTATTGGACATAAAGCCAATTATGTCCCTTTAACACCGCTGAGTTTTTTATCGCGCAGTGCTGATGTTTATCCTGATAAGCCCTGTTTGGTTTATGGAGAGCGTAAGTATTCGTGGTCAGAAGTTGAAAGGCGTTGTCAGCAAATGGCAGCTGCCTTAAAAAATCTAGGTATCCAACAACACGATACCGTTTCTGTACTCGCTTTTAATACGCCAGAAATGTTCGAGGCGCATTTCTTTGTAGGACTCGCTGGTGCAGTTTTAAATACCATCAATACGCGCTTAGACGAGCCAACTGTAAGTTATATTTTAGAGTTTGCTGAAGCTAAAGTGTTGCTAGTTGATAGAGAGTTATTAGCTGCTGCAACTCCAGGACTTCGTGCATTAAAAGATGCTGGTAAAGATATTCCTGTGATCCTAATTGACGATGTTTTGGCTGCTAACAAACCTGCATTACCTGAAGATCTAACGATTCATCTGTATGACGACCTGATAGGAAATACTCAGGTTAAAAGGTCGGATTATTTACCTGCGACCGTAGATAACGAGTTGAATCCTTTTTCGATTAACTTCACCTCTGGCACTTCGGGCAAACCCAAAGGTGTGGTTTATCATCACCGTGGTTCTTACTTGATGTCTCTAGGTACGGTAGCTGGTTGGCATATCCCGATGCATCCCGTGTATTTGTACACAGTACCGATGTTTCATTGTAATGGTTGGGGTCATGCTTGGACAATGGCGGCAATGGCGGGCATGGTAGTTTGTAATCGCAGTATCGTGCCTACAGAAGTATTTGCGCAGATTCAAAAGTATCGAGTGACTCATTTTGGTGGGGCACCGATAGTATTGAATATGTTAGCGAATGCTGAAGATTGCCCTGACAAAGTCGCAACTGATCGCAAAATTTATTGTATGACTGCAGGAGCACCACCACCAGCCTCAGTTTTAAAACGTATGGAATCAATGGGTTTTGACGTTATGCATGTTTACGGATTGACTGAAACCTATGGTCATATCCTACAAGGCACACCACAAGACTTCTGGGCAGATGCAGATGATGCAACTTTGGCAGAACTAAAATCTAGACAAGGCGTGCGATTCCCAATGACAGAATCTGTGCAAGTAGTTAACTCTATCAATCTACAGCCAGTCAGAAATGATGGGGTAGAGATGGGTGAAATCGTTACTCGCGGTAATACGACGATGCTGGGTTATTTGAAAAATGCCGAGGAAACCCTTAAAGCCTTTAAAGATGGATGGTTTTGGAGTGGCGATTTAGCCGTGGTAAATCCCGATGGTTATATTCAAGTCAAAGACCGCGCGAAAGATATAATTATTTCTGGTGGAGAGAATATCTCATCAGTAGAAATTGAAAATGCCTTATACAAACACGAAGCCGTGGGCGAAGCTGCTGTGGTTGCGATGCCTCATGAGAAATGGGGTGAAACACCTTGTGCGTTTGTTGAATTACGAGAAGGTGCGAGTATTGATGAAAGTGAAATAATTGAACATTGTGCGCAGCATTTAGCCCGCTTTAAAAAACCCGGTAAAGTGGTGTTTTGTAGTTTGCCTAAGACCGCTACAGGCAAAATTCAGAAGTATGAATTGCGTAAGCAGGCTAAGGAATTAGCGGGCTAGTTTAACCAAAGCCTCCTCAAAAATAGGAGGTGTCTTTCACAAGATCAGTAATTATTTTTTTCCGTATATTCAGTGGCTATTTATTAAAAGATTATATTGCCACGGAATAAGTAGAAAAATACAGAAGTTGATAGTTTAGAAACATATTAAAAGCTAAGGGGGCAGGGCAGCCGAACTTCAACGTGATAACATTAAAGCGCAGCGAAGATGGCCCACAAAGGGTAAAATGTAATCGAATATTTATAACACCTCATCAAACTTTTCTTTTCTAGGATGCGTCTGCATTCCTAATGTTTCAAAATCAAACGGAAGACCAGCTAGCTTGGCTGTTACTAATCCTTGATTAGTATTCACCATCACCTCTGTTAGACCTTCAATTCCTGCTGAATCCAACATCGCAAACGCTAACCGAGATTTGTATTTAGGTGACCATGTTTGTGAACGAATCTCACCAATGATTTCATCATTCTGCGATACGTTCATGTCACTAAGTTTAGCGGTGCTATCAATGATTAGTCCCATTAAATTTCGCGTTGATTTATGTTTGTGCAAAGCTTTTATACTCAAGCTTTTAAGCTCAGGATCAGGACTGATATATTTTTCTAAATAACATTCGTAGGGAGTGTCTTTATAATCCATGTCATTACCGAAAGACATCAAGCCACTTTCGATGCGTTCGATATTGTTAGGGCAACCTGGGCCAACATTTAAATCAGCGCCTTTTTCAAATAATTCATCCCATAGCTGCAGGCCTAAATCAATATCATTAACATAAACTTCAAAGCCACCTTGCTTACTCCAACCAGAGCGTGCAATTAGCATCTCTTTGCCGCCATAATTTAGTATTTCAGAGCCGAAAAAACGAATGTTTCTTATGCTTTCACCAAAGACACGCGCTACCAGATCTTCTGCTTTCGGGCCTTGAATCGCTAATGGCCAAACATCAGGCTCAGTCACTTTTACATCCAAGCCAAAACCTGTGGCTAAACCTTTTGCCCATAAATACACATCACTATCTGCAATGGATAACCACCAAATATCATCACTGTGTTTAATGGCAATTGGATCATTAATGAGTGTTCCATCTTCATCGCATAAAGGGATATAAAAGCATTGACCTACTTTCGCTTGAGACAGATTTCGAGGCGTCATTAGTTGGATTAATTTGTAGGCATCTGGGCCAGCAATTTCAACCTGACGTTCAACTGATACATCCCATACTTGAACATGTTCACAAAGATGCCAATAGTCTTTTTTTAGTGTACGAAATACCGTCGGTAACAGCATATTATTGTATACGGTATAAGATTTAACTCCATTCTCAGTCACACGTTTTGTGAAAGGAGTAGAGCGTAATCTTCGTGAAATGGATATTTTAGCAGCCATTATGTGAGCCTTGTAATGAAATTGATTATTTCTATGATGCTAGCATGAATAGTGAGGAAATTAGTCGCATTTACGACCACTATTTATCTAAATTCGTTTACAGACAGTAAAAAATCACACCCCCACCTTTTGAGGTGTTTTTAATGCGTTTTTCTATATTTTTTATGTGCAATGAAAATAACGCCCAATCAGAATTGGGCGTTATTTTGTGGACTTAAATGTACTTAATATATTAAGTAGAAAGGTTTTTAACTAAGGCTTGTGCAACAGCGTGCGCACTTGATGGATTTTGTCCTGTAATAACGCGATCATCTTCAACTACAAATTCCTGCCAAGGTTGCATCTTGTTATAACGAGCAGAATTACGTGTGAGTGATTCTTCTAGTAAGAATGGAATGTTATCAATCGTACCGAAATCAATTTCTTCTTCACGTGTGAAACCCGTAACAGACTTGTTTGCTAGTAATTTTTCGCCATTGCTTAAAGTGATTGGTAAGAGTGCAGCTGGTCCGTGACATACAGCTCCAATTAATCCGCCGTCTTCATAATGTTTTGCACTTAATTTTGCAAAATCTTGGTTCATCGCAAGGTCAGATAACAAACCAAAACCACCTGGGTAGAAAATAGCATCATAATCTTCGATATTGATGTCTGAAACAGGAACGGTGTTGTTGATGCTCGTTTGAAACTCTTCGTTTGCAAGAATTTCTTTGTTAACTTCATCGTCCTCCATATCAGTGCCATACAAAGGTGCTTGGCCACCTTTAATAGAAGCGATGGTGTAAGTATAACCTTCACCTAATAGTACTTTAAGTGCGTGCGTAAGCTCAGGTGCATAAGTTCCGTTTGCTTCATCTGTCTTACCTAATACGGCGTGATTTGTAACGGGGATTAGTATGTTTTTCATTGTTATTCTCTATGTGTAATGGGTAAATTTTAGAATCAATCTTGTTTTGATTAACTATGGAGTAATCTTAATTGCATACTAAATACTTAACAATATACTGAAATTGTAATTCATTATTG
>JBALXO010000055.1:19299-25299 GCA_036960615.1 Cocleimonas sp.
ATCTTAATTGCATACTAAATACTTAACAATATACTGAAATTGTAATTCATTATTGCTATATAACAACAATGTAATGACAACAAGATGACTGAGCGATAAAGTTATGACAGTAATAAGTTAAGGATGAGACAGTAAAATCAATCTAATTTGATTTAGTTTAGCGGAATGAAAAATGGATAGTTTTGAAGGTATAACAGAGTTTGTAGCAGTAGCAGAAAGCCAAGGGTTCTCTGCAGCTGCCAGACAACTAGGTTGCAGCACCAGCCATGTGAGCAGACAAGTATCACGCTTAGAGTCTCGTTTAGGCAGTGCGTTATTGGCAAGGACTACACGTAATGTGAGTTTGACTCAGGCGGGTTTAGCCTATTATCAGCAGTGCAAAGACCTAGTTATTGGGTTGCAACAAGCAAATGAGCAATTAAGTCTAGAGCAACTACAGCTAAGCGGTACCTTGCGTGTGAGTGCGGCTGGGCCCTTTGCAGAACAGCTTGTCGCTCCTGCATTAATGACGTTTACACAGGAGCATCCTGATCTTACTATAGAGATGGACTTTAATACTCGCATGACAAACTTTGTCGAAGATGGTGTCGATTTTGCGATTCGTTATGGAGCCTTAGCAGATTCGAGTTTAATCGCAAGAAAATTATTAGATCGCTCTATGATCGCCGTTGCGAGTAAAGAGTATCTCAAAGAACACGGTATTCCAGAAACTCCCCAAGACCTTAAAAACCATAGTTGTATCATCGCTAATAGTGATCATTGGCAGTTTGAGCATATAAACGGAACTGGCAATGAAAAAGAAAAAATCATCGATAATATAAAAGTCCGAGGTCGTTGGCGCAGCAACAATGCACATACAGTGGTAAATGCCTGTGAACAAGGCTTAGGTATTGCGTATATGCCGAAGATGAGTTTTTTAACATCCATAAAAAATGGCAAACTTATACCTGTGTTAGAACCTTATTGGAGTGCAGGTTCAAGCAGTTGGATTGTTTATAAAAACCGACAATTTCTACCTATGCGAGCCCGTTTAGCGATCGATTTTCTATTAGATTACTTTGCTGATTGGAAGGAATAATCTAAGGTTTTTACAGAACATTAAATTTACAAAGGGAGCCATAAGATTATGATTTTATTAAAAACATTAATCTGGCTCTGGCTCTGGTTCTATATTATGGTTGCCCTATGAATATCATTATCAATAAGATGCATAAGAAAACAGCAATGATCATTCGAACTATTTTCTTTAGTTTGTTTTTTCTTTTGTCATTTAATGCAAACGCTGAGTTTAGTACTGATTTAACCTTAATAGATCATAAACCTCCAGCGCCAGATTTTAGCTTGCCAGATATGAATGGCAAACTACATGCACTCAGCGACTACCGCGGAAAGCCGGTGATTGTGTCATTTTGGGGAACATGGTGTCCACCGTGTCTTAGGGAAATACCACAACTCAATCGAGCTTGGGAAAAACTTAAAGATGATGATGTAGTGATGTTGTTTGTTAATATCAATGAAGGCATTGAGACTATAGAAGCATACAAAAAAAAGGTACCTATCAAGCTCACTATTTTGCGCGATGAGACAGCAGGACAGCTGCAAAATTGGAATATGATCGGTTTACCAGCTGCTTTTATTATAGATCCAGAAGGTCGGGTAGTTTATCAAGCTTTGGCTGAACGCGAATGGGATAGTGATGAGATTTTGGATAAGGTTAGGGCTTTGAGAACGAAACAGATTGAAAAGCCAAATAGAGAAATTATCAAAACGGTTAAGCCAAAACATAGCGTAGACAAGGTTGAATCTTAGCGACGTTAAAAGACACCCCCTACCTTTTTGCCTGTTTACTTGAAAACAGCATAAAAGGTGGGGGGTGTCTTTATTATATTCATCAATTGATACTAACCCAGAATCTGAGGATTAAGCTGCCACATTGTATAACTAAGCACAGCAGCGAAACTCACCCAAAGTAAATAAGGAACCAGCAACATTCCAGCCAGTGGACGAACTTTCCAGAACGCGATAATCGTGGCAGCGATAAGTATCCACAACAAGGTGATGTCCGCTAACGCTAAAGCACCTTGATGCCATGCAAAAAACAGCCAACTCCAAAGACCATTCAGCACAAGTTGCCCTAAAAATAAGGTCAACGCGACACGGTTGTTACTAAAACCCCCGTTACGCCAAACCAACCAAGCTGCGATTGCCATCATTGCAAAAAGTATCGTCCAAACAGGGCCAAACAACCAACCTGGTGGTGCCCAAGAAGGCTGGGTTAACTCTACATAAAATTCTCTAGTAGTAATTGAGGCAATTGCGCCGACGGCAGAGGTGACAAAACTGACTACTAGCCATCCTATGAATCCTAAAATTTGCGTTTGTTTTGACATTGATGTCATAGGTAAACCCTTATTTAATTTGATTAAAAAGTGATTAAAAGTAATAAAACTGCGTCCAATTTATGCTGAGGATACAGGAAATTTAATTGCTTCTTCACAAGTTATTGCCATTAATTTCCAAACAATTGCAGCGGCAAATAGTTACTGGAATAAACAATAAAATGAAATCATAGTGCTTGCTGAAAATAGAAAATAGGTGAGCACTTGGTTTTTCAGAATAGGTTTTTAAAACTGATTTTTAACCAAACTAAACGCAATCACCCACATAATAAACCCTATAAAAAAATCTAAAATTTTCCATGATTTTGGGTTCTCAAAAAAGGGTCTTAATATTCTTGCACCATAACCAAGACTAAAGAAAAATACAAAAGAGGCCATCACGGCACCTACTGTAAACTCAATTTTTTGACCAACATATTGCGTTGAAATTGAGCCAATTAACATTAAAGTATCTAGATAAACATGTGGATTTAACCATGTGAAAGCGAGACAAGTTGCAACGATAATTTTTAGTGATGAAGTATTTTTCTCGGCAGCTTGTAAACTTTCATTAGCACTATAAGCAGACCAAAAACTCTTGGCTCCATAGACGAATAAAAATAGCGCACCGCCATATCTTGCTAATGGTTCTACCCACGGAGTTTTGTCAATAATTACTGAAAATCCAGACACGCCTAAAGAGATTAATAGGGCATCTGAAACAGCGCAAATAAGACACACAATGAAGATATGTTCTTTTTTTAAACCCTGCCTAAGTACAAATGCATTTTGCGAACCGATCGCAAGAATGAGCGTAAATGATAAAGAAAAACCGGCGATTAAAGCGCTCATGTTTTGTTACACAATTTTGAATTATTAATAAGCATATTAGTGTGGTTTTTTAATCTCAAAAATTTCAATTAGCATCATCTGTGGACAATGCATTTCACATTGTTTTGTGTTTTTCTTTAACAATTAAAGTGGGGGTAAAAAGTAAGATATAGAAAAGTCATAAGAAGAATCTTCAATGATTTCTCGAAAACGCACTAAACGTAGTGATTTCACGAATTAACACCAAAACTCTTTTTTGGCGTTAATTTTAGTTCTATCGACGTGTGATAGCCAGTCGAAGAGTGATATTTACATGAATGGCTTCAGATATGGGCGGGGGTAGGGGAGGGTGGGTAGATTTTGTACTAAATTGAGCAAAAAAAGCAATTATTCAAGCAAATCTGACTAAAAATACTAATATTGGTTAATTATCATTAAATCCTTCAAATGAGAGCTAAAAAGGAAGTAAAACATGAAAATAGGGTTCATCGGTTTAGGTAATGTAGGCGCCAAGTTATCGGGCAGTGTGCTACGAAATGGCTTTGATTTAACCATCAATGATTTAGATAAAAACTTAGCTCAGCCATTTTTAGACAAGGGCGCACACTGGGCAGATAGTCCTCAAGAAATCGCTGAAAATTGCGACATGATTATTACCTGTTTACCCAGCCCAAAAGCATGTGCCGAAGTGATGGAAGGCGAGCATGGTATTCTCAAAGGTTTGATTCAAAACGGTTCAGCTAATGGAAAAGTCTGGGCTGAAATGTCGACCACAGATGCTGCTGAAATGGAGCGACTTTCTAAGCTAGTTATTGCCACAGGTGCACGAGCAGTTGAGTGTCCAGTTTCGGGTGGATGTCATCGTGCAGACACTGGAAATATTTCTATTTTTGCAGGTTGTACTCGCGAAACTTTCGAGCAGGTTTTACCCGTATTAACAGTTTTGGGTCGTCGTGTTTTACACACAGGTGACATTGGAACGGCTTCAACTTTGAAGGTAATGACTAACTATTTAGCCACCGTTAATTTGGTTGCATTGGGCGAGTCATTAACCACCATGAAAGCTGCGGGAATAGATTTGAATACGACCTACGAAGCGATTCGTATTTCATCGGGAAATTCATTTTGTCACGAAACTGAAAGTCAGGTTGTACTCAACGGCTCTCGTGAAATTAACTTCACTTTAGATTTAGTGGCCAAAGATATTGGACTGTTCCAAGAGATCGCCGATCGCAATAATGTACCCTTAGATATTTCACCAAAACTTATTGATGTGATCAATGATGGCATCGATAGATTTGGGCCTCGTGAAAAATCTCCCAACATTATTAAACGACTTGAAGAAGCCACAGGTTTAGATATTACAACCACAGGTTTTCCAGCAGAGATGATTGATGATGAGCCTGAAGAAAGGGGTTATGAAGTTACACCAAAGCGATAGAAACTGATTTAGAGGAAAGAGCAATATGAGTTTATACAAAGGCATGGACGCGGATACATTAGAAGCAGAATATAATCTAAGTAAACGCCGTGGCGTGGATAACTTTGCGGGAGTAGTTGAACGTTGGTTACAACGAAGTGCAGCACATCGAGAAGCATCTGCAGCGAGAGTCGATATTGCTTATGGCGAAGGTGAGCGTGAAAAGCTCGATTACTTCTATTCGGGTAACCCCAATGGCCCTATGCTCTTTTATATTCACGGCGGCTATTGGCAACGTGGCGATAAAAGTATGTACAGCTTTGTGACTGAAGCCTTTATCAAGAATGGCGTGTCAGTTGTTGTCATCAATTACAACCTAACGCCTTCGGTGCGCATAGGTCAGATTCCACCGCAAATCCGAAAAGCTATTGCATGGTGTTATCACAATGCTGATGAGCTTAAATACGATCGCGATCAATTTCATCTCAGTGGTCATTCTGCAGGTGGACAATTAGCTGCAATGATGATGGCGACAGATTGGCCTGCTTATGACAAGCAAATGCCAGCAGATGTAATTCGTTCAGGTATTCTTATTTCAGGTGTGTTTGAACTTGAACCTGTGGTGCACACCTCGTTAAATGAAGGCATTGAAATGGATATTCCTGAAGCGATTGCTGAGAGTCCAACCTTTATTCCACCTGTGACTAATGCGCCTCAATTAGTGGTTTATGGTGGTGGAGAAACGTCTGAATTCCGTCGTCAATCAATTGAATATGCGAATAAGTTTAGAACCACAGATCGTGCTATGGAAATATATGAAGTACCACATAACGATCATTTCGATGAATTAGAACGTCTTGCAGAAGATGATAGTTATTTCTTCCAAAAATCGCTGAAATTAATTACAACTTGAATTCATTACACTAATTGTATGGTCAGGTTTGAAATTATCTAAAAGAGTTCATTGCATTAGAAATTCTGGCGTTTAGGTAATTTCAGGAAAAGAGCCAAAAAGTAGGGGGGTGTCTTTTCTATTTAAATAGATTCACTTTAAATAGAAAAGAATCACTATAAACCTTTATCGCAGAATGAAACCTTATTAAGAGTCGTTTAAAAAGACACCCCCCTACTTTTAAGGTGTTTATAATACGTTTTGGCATCATAGTTATAAATGGAGCGATATTTTGATCGAAAGAAAACAGTTTTATATCGATGGACAATGGGTAGACCCAATTAAGGAAAACCCATTTGAGGTTATCAATCCAGCGACTGAAGAAGTGGCGGGCATGATTTCTATGGGCACCAAGCAAGATGTGGATAAAGCCGTCGCTGCCGCTGTTAAGGCTTTTCCTAGCTGGAGTACATCGAGTG
>JBALXO010000056.1:0-2078 GCA_036960615.1 Cocleimonas sp.
AACAACGATCTGAATCAGTCAAACCGATCAACTTTTCCCATCAACAAAAAAAGTTTCCTTGGTTTCAACATGTTCCGCTTTTAATACATTGGGAATATATTCAGTGCGCTTTAACAGATGATTGAGTTCATCCTTCGAACCCATTTCTACCAGTAAATCCATCGAAACGGACTGGTCTGCAGTATCCGTTTCGGAATTAACCTTTAACACGTTCACCTGAGTCTGATTTAGTAGGGTTGTAATATCCTTTAGTAACCCTTGCCTATCGAAGGCTTCGATATGGATAGTCAGTCTAATTTTATCAGTTTTTTCTCCCCATTCAAGATCCAGGATACGCAGTTTATTATTGTTGTTTGACAAGTTAGGGCATGTAGCTCGGTGCACTATAATCGATGAATCGGGTTGGTATATGCCCTTGATTCTATCTCCAATTTTCGGATTGCAACATCCATTTGCAGAGACTTTTCGGGTGCCAATACCTGAGAGCCTTTCGCTGGAAATCAGTTCACTATTGTCGGTATCTTTGAAGTGTTCTTTTAGCCAGTGGCGGATACTCGATCGTGCTCTGGTGCTAGTCACGTATTGCTTATGATAATTTAACCAGATTAATTTTGGTGTTGATTCAGGGTCAGTCATTATTTCAACCCGCTCTCCTGATTTTAATGGGTAACTCAATGGGACTCGCATGCCATTAACTTTGGCGCCGATGCAATGATCTCCTATTTCGGTATGCACAAAATAGGCGAAGTCCAGTGCGGTAGCTCTTTGTGGCAAATCGATGACTGTGCCTTTGGGTGTCAGTACATAGACTCGGTCATTTAAGAATGTCGGTTTTAATTCTTCGAGCAGGGTGTCATCATCGACTGGGTTTTCCAGCAGACCACGCAATGTTTCAATGGTTTTCTCCATGACTTTGTCTTGACCACTACCTTCTTTATAGCGCCAGTGGGCAGCAACTCCATGTTCAGCAAATTCCTGCATTTCCTTTGTTCGGATTTGAACTTCTATGATTTGCTGTTGCGGCCCAAAAATAGCGGTATGAATTGATTGGTAGCCGTTTTCTTTAGTATTCGCAATATAATCATCAAATTCATTGGGTAGATGTTTCCACAAGCCATGTACGATGCCCAATACTTGATAACACTGTGAAATATCGTCAACCACAACACGCACTGCCAGCAAGTCTGCGAGTTCGTGGCATTCCTGATTTTTACGCTGCATCTTTTTCCATATGCTATAGAGATGTTTGGCGCGACCAGAAATCTTGTGAGGGATATTTTCTTCTTCCAGTAAACCTTGCAGTTGTTCAACAAAGTTGTGAATGATAGCTTCTCTTTTGACGCGGTTAGCGTCCATGGATTTGGCGATAGACATGTACTGGTCGGGTTCAAGATAGCGAAAGGCAAGGTCTTCCATTTCCCATTTTAATTCACCTATACCCAGTCTGTTTGCCAGTGGAGTAAATATATCCAGTGTTTCTTTGGCAATCGCATACTGCGTCTCCCGTGGCTCCTGATACAGTTTGCGTAAGCGTTGCAAGCGAAATACCAGTCGGATAAGTACCGCCCGCACATCATTAACCGTCGCCAGTAATAACCGACGTAAAGCTTCAGCTTGTTCGGGAATGTAATCTATTGATAAATCGGCTTCTTTGAAGGTATTAAGCCAATTTACGTGCTTTGCCAGATTCGCAATTCGTTCATTGAACTGCTCTTCCATAAAGAGTGGGTCAAGCTCTTCGCGCAAGCGCGGATCACTTAATAAAGCAGCAGTGAGGGTTTGAGAATCAACCCCCAGTTTTTTTAGGGTACTAGCTATATCAAGTGAGGAAGGTCTATGGTCATTCTCATCTTGCGCCTCATAAACCAATGTAAGCGCCTTATTGAGAAACTCTCTGTTTTCTTTGTTTTTAATACCCGTCGAAAGAGAATCGAATAAGTCATCGAAGCTTTTGTATTTAGGTAATCCAGTAAAATTACTATGTTTCATGAATGTTGACCATGAGAGAAATCATTGTTTTGTAGTATGCAATAAATGAGCCTAAAGATAGAAGTAATTAGCAAAAACTCAAAATAAAA
>JBALXO010000056.1:2178-10358 GCA_036960615.1 Cocleimonas sp.
ATTGCCCACTATCCTCTGGCCATTGTGCAACAAGTCCAAACCCTTATCAGTGAAGAGCGTTTAGGGGATTATCTGCGCGGTAAATACCCAGACAGACATCAGCACAATAACGATGACACTCTTTATAATTTTACTTCAGACCTCAAAGATCGTTATCTCAAGCGAAGCAAACCTTTAAGCAAAGCTCTTTATGATGAACGCCTAGACACCGTTAAAAATGCGCTTGGCACCCACACTCGTATTAGTCGTAGTCACGGTGGCAAGCTTAAAAGTAAAAACGAGATCCGTATTGCTTTTGTGTTTAAAAATACTCCCATTGAATTCCTGAATATGATTGTCGTACACGAACTAGCCCATTTTAAAGAACATGATCACAATAAAGCCTTTTACCAACTCTGCTGCCATATGGAACCTGATTATCATGAGCTGGAACTCGATGTGAGATTGTATTTGTTGTTGCTAGATTCTGGGCAAAGTTTGTAGCTCCTAACGCTGCAGACTCATCCTAAGTAAGTGGTTGCGCAGTGCATAATCTCGACGTTCACGATTGAGTGCATGTGCTTCGCGTTCTGTACGAGCTGTATTTGCTTGTCGTCCATGATTTGAAATGTACTGAGAAGTAGATGACAAGTAGGCTTTCTCACAGGCTTTGTCGTCACACGCTATTGCATTATGTGATGCGATAAGTAATGGAATAGATAATGTGAAGATTGCTAATTTATTCATTTTGTTGGCCTCGTTTAAACTGCTGATTTGTCCCCTGCTTTTTTATTGATCTTTAAGCTTAGAAACAGTGTTACATGCATGTGGCAATTATTTTGTGCGATAAGTCACAGGATGTTGATTGTTTTGAGGGAGAGGAAGATGAGCGATTGATGGGAAAGAAGTATTGAGAGTAAAGTCTAAATAAGAGGCAAAAAGGTGGGGGTGGTGCTTTTTTAGGTTCTCTAAAAAACCAGATGGGCATCTATGTACTTTATAACTGAAGAGAATATCTATACATTTAAAAAAGATGGTATAACAGATCTATATTTTAACGGTGTTTCTAAAATAAATAATTAGTTAACCACTAATCAATCCCTAATTAATGACGGCTTAAACTATGGACAGTCTTTTTCTTTTAACTATCGGGTTTATTTTTCTCGGCGCTTTGTTATCTAATGTGATGAAGTGGAGCAATAAAGATCGTGTTTTGAAAGATTTACATGACTTTCATTCAACGATTGAAATGCAAGATGGTAAGGAGGTGTGGGGTAGAACTCATATCTTTGCTAATGGTATGGAGTTGCATTTTTCACGCTCAGCCACAAACTCTATGGGTGATTCGATTAACTCATTTATTTTTTATGGCGATGATATCGATAAAATTCGCACGATCTTTAGAAACCATGGCGAATTATCAAAAGATAAGCAGCTTATTAGAACTAAGGAAGTTGCCCGTGTAACAAATCCTGATTTATTTCACCGAGCTTCACGTAAGTTAAGAATATTCTTTAATGTATTTAACGATGCAATCGGCGAGGCACTTAATGTGTTTCTAAGCCGCATGAAAGGCTCAAAAGGTGGCGGGGTTTTATCCTCACAGGGTGATTACATAAAAAAAATGGGAACCACAGCTCTGTCATCTAGTGGCAATGAGTTCGACCCAATTCTCGAGTCTTATATTAATCGACGTGTTGGCGTAACCCTTAAGGACGAGCATGGCTCTAACGAGTATTGTGGTTTTTTAAAAGAGTATTCTTCAGCTTGGTTATCAGTGTTGGATTGTAGAGTCACGCATACGCATGAGATTGATTTGGACGATTTGAAACGCCTTGAGTTACAACGTGATATGGACTTTAACTATACTTTGTATGAAGAAAAAGAAGGTATTTTTGCACTGGATGTAAAAATAGATTACTTCGGTAAAGAGCCACTAAAGCTTATCGGTGTGAAAGGTGGAGATGACGATAAAGATGTGGCTGAAAAAACACGGGATTATCAACATAAGCTAAATAAAACTATGAAGCAGGGTGACTCACTGTCATTTAAGCTTAAGAAATTACCGCCTGAAACGTTTGTTGAAATGGATAAAACTCTTCTGCCTTTATCATTTGAAATGATTTCAGAAGCACGCAGGGAAGGCGAGTTGCCAGCAGATTATTTTATCCATCAAAAACTATTGCCTGAGATAAAACTAGAAATAGAATCGACTCATATCGCGGATGTTTATCTTCCAAGAACCGTTGCCATAGTTAGGCACAGTGCTGAGTAGTTAAGCTTAACCGAGGGACTAAGGGACTGTATCTTGAGATAGGAAATGGCAAAAAGGTGGGGGGTGTCATTTAAAAGCTGTTATTTTACTAATAGAGCGCCTGCGCCTATACTCCAAATCTCTCAGAATATACAACAATAGGATAATACAATGGCAGTTTACACAATCACACGTTTTGCATCATCTGACATGGACAAGGCAGGCGAAATAGCTGAAGGTCTCCGCAGTGAATTGGAAGCTGCTGGTGCAGATTTTATCGATTTTGTTTCATACGGCAACGGCAAAGGTGTTGTGCTAGCAAGATACCCTGATCAAGCTACACTGGATGCTGCTAGCGATACGGCCAAGATGATGTTTGCTAAAATGGTTGAAGCAGGCGTTGTAGATGGCGATGCGATTCATCCTCATGCTGGCGAGGTTTTTCACTCTATTTAGAGTTTAAAACAACCACATGAATTAGCTTACACATTATGTGAACGACAAAAAAGCCCGATATCATGCGGGCTTTTTTGTACCTGCCAAAAGGCGAGTGAAATGAGTAAAAAGGTGGTGAGGGCGTTTAATCAATTGAGTCTGGACTCTTTGGTCTAATTTGGTTTTTTCTAATATTGTGATTAACGTCACAGAAGATTTCAAATTTCATCAGTATAGTTTTATATACCTTAACGATAATACTAAACGTAAAGTGTTTTTTTAAGCATTAAAGGAGAAAGATGATGATTCGCGAAATACTCACTGTGAGCGCTATTTTGCTAGTGTGTTTATTTATAACGAACACTGTATCCGCAGCTAAAATAGAAAGTAATGTGCTATATGATAATAATAAAGCTTACTGCAATAAATCTTTTACATCTTAGTTACAGCCCATCCAAGGATATTTATTTTAAAAATACTTGAGATGACAAAAAGTATTAAGCCAAGACGTTAGCCGAGACAACGTCGGAGCAGAGACGATTTCCCTTTAGGATAAGGTTTGCAAAACCGCATAAAAGTAGGGGGGTGTCTTTTTTGTCTTTAGCTGTTAGTGTAAATACACGGTTAAACTGGATCAATACAACAGAGAAGCCTCATGAATAAGTATAATTCACCAATAATACTGTTAACAAATATTACCCTCTGCTTTCTTCTTTCTAGTTAGTTTAAGGAATACCATTATGAAAAAGCTAAACCAATATCAAGCAAACCATGATTTAAGCTCTGACAAAGGAGAAGATGGCGGCTCGGGTTTAATTATTATCATTATTTTTATTGGAATTTTAATGTTCTCTATGTGGGTCTGGTCTCTCTTTATGTAATGTTTTTAAGTTGGATGAGACAATACTTTTTGCAATCATTAAAAATGAATTCAATCGCTTAATCCATTTCTAAGGCAAAACCACACATTTTCAACTGGTTACTACTTTAAATAATAAAAAGCTTATACTCTATCTCTATGGAAACTATAAACCCAACAATCGAAGATTTCAAAGAGATCATTGCCTTTTATCCCAAGCTCAATCGCAGGGATTTTGATCCTATTATTGAATGGAAAGGTGGCAATAAAATTGACGATAATGTTAATTTTATGCGTTGGCCAATCTATGATCCAGTGGTTACGAATTTTTTGGATGTGGCTTCAAAAGAATGTTGGCATAATTATAATTATAAGCATTATGAAATGAAGAAAATGATTGAGAGTGAGATCGTTGTTCAATGTGCAGATCTCGCTCAAATTAAACAAATGCTCAGTTACTGTGCCAGTGGTGATAAATTTATTAGTGAAGGTCATATGGGTACAATGATTAAAGAGGGGCATATCTCTCGATTGCTTCAAAGACTGGATAAACTTAAAGACTACGAAGACTCTGTTTAGATTTCAGTAAGAATTTCGATGCAAAAATGCCTGACATTAGTTGGGCATTTTTGTATCTTTGGTTTTTAGATTTCCATTTTGACACTAAATAATAAACGGAAAACAGACAGCCTAAGTGATACGGTGAAAATGAAGGAGCAATGACTTGAACTCCACATAAGTGAGATAAGATAAACAGTCATGCTTAGCAAACAATTATTCGGCTAGAGCCTCACCATGCTGGTCAACTAAAGCTATTGTTTCATTTCATTAGGCTGAGTTAGTCCTTTTTAAACAATAAAAGTATAAGTTCACTAGAAAAGGTGGTGGGTGTCTAAAAAATAATCAAAAAGTATGTTTTGAAGGGTATTTGATTGGAAATTGATTAGGCAAATATGATATGTTATTGATGAGATTTTTGAAGGGGTTTTATAATTTTGTTTAAGTTTGCTGCCGATCGTATACCCGTTACGGTCATACTTTTATTAACACTGTTAGATTTTGTGGTGTTTTTTATTACTGAGAATATTTGGATCTTTGCTGTTTATCTTTTAATTATGATAATCCCTAAAGCTTGTATCTCTGCATGGAACCATCACCATCAACATGCTCAAGTATTCAAACAAAAAGCATTGAATAGAATTCTTGAAATTTTTTATGCATTACACACTGGCATAACTACTAATCTTTGGGTGTTGCATCACAATATTGGACATCACAAAAATTTTCTCGATCAAGAAAAAGATGAAAGCCGATGGAAAAGAAAAGATGGCAGCACTATGAATCGCTGGGAATATACTTTTTTAGTGGCTATTACCGCCTACCCTAGAGGCTTTAAGGTTGGAAAGAAATTTCCTAAGATGCAAAAAGATTTTGTGACCTTCACTGGTATAACGCTACTGGTCCTAATAGGGCTTACTATTTACAACCCATTAAGTGCTCTGTTTGTTTTTATTCTGCCTATGGTTATCAGCCTTTCATATACAGCCTTAGCAACTTATAAGCATCATGCAGGTTTAGATACAACTGATCAGTTTGCAGCATCTTATAATGACACTTCGAAGCTATATAATTGGTTGACGGGAAATTTGGGTTATCACACGGCTCATCATTATAAACACGGCATTCATTGGTCAAAGTTACCTGAGCTTCATGAACAGATAAAATCAAAAATACCTGAATACTGCTACGAAAAGCCGCTTTGGAAAAAATGGCGACAGTCAAAGAGTTAAGCTGAAAGTTTTAGTTAAACCAAGCCTAAAGAATCAACCTTCTGAAGGCGATTAGACTTCTTTTTATTGGAAAACTAATTGAGGATTTAATTTAAAGTGATATTAGAAATACAGTGTTGACCGATTATTAAAGTCCAATGATATTTGGGCTTTTTTGTGTGCACTATGTACAACTCTGACAAGATAAAACCCCACCAGAAAACCCACCAATCCTATTTAACGTCGAATTAATTTATAATTGATACTAGACTAGAGTCTCTATGAGAAATAACCCTTATGGGGAATACATTGGAACAAATCAAAGTAGATGAAAAATTATGTTAGCTGATCTTTTTAAACCAGCCTGGAAGAGTAACTCCGTTGAGAAGCGACTCAAAGCGATCGCTGACATGGATAGTGAAAACTCAGAACATCAGATGATTCTAGCTCAACTAGGTAGTGATGATGATGCTACCGTCTGTATTGCCGCGATAAAGAAATTAAAGTCTGCACATGCATTACATGAAATATCGTTAAAGAATCTCGATAACAGCAATGATGAAGCTGTGCGCTCAGCGGCTTCGAATAGGCTCAATGAGTTATTGGGTGAAAGTGATGGTCTTAACAGGCCGCAATTCGATGATTTAATTAAGCGTTACCCTGAGCTGAAAGTGCGTGCTATTGCGCATACTGAATCGTCTGATGCCCGAAGTAAGTTAATAGAGGGGCTTGCTAACGATCAACTTTTGGAAGTACTTTCAGCTACTATTTTTACAGATTCACGCCAACAGATTGCGAATATGTTGCTCGATATAGAGTCCCTCGAATCTGCGCGTAAATTAATGCGTGGTAAAGATAAGAATGCAGAGCGTATTGTTAAGATAAAGATAGATGAGTTTAAAGTTCTTGAGCGTCAACAAGACGAAAACTTAGTGACAGTTAATGAGCTCATAGAGGAAGTCGAATATCTTTCTAGTCGTGATGATTGGTTGCCAGAGTTTATGACTAGATGTAAGGCTCATTGTATTCGTTGGGATAGTCTCAATTTTGAGATAAATAGCGATTTAAAGCAACGTTACCAAGGCGCTAGAAATATTCTTGATGCGCAGTATCAAGAACGGATTACACTTAAAGTTACTCAACAATCACAACAAGAAACAATTGATGAACTTCACACTTTGCTTCAAAGCGTTGCTGATCAAGATCTTAAAAGCTCTATTGATCAGTTGTCAGATACACATGAAAAACGAGAAAAGATAAGCTTTGATTGGAAGTCTTTGGCGCTTATTTCTGCGCCTGATGAACGATTACAGACTCAATATCAAAAGATGATAACTGCATTACAGAGTGCGATCCAATTGGTAGAAAAGGTTACGCCACTATTTCCACAGGAAGATGATTCTGCCCAGCTCGATTCCAAGTCAGAAAACCCTGAAGTTGGTAGCTCTGAAAAGAATAAACCTAAAACAAATGTACAGCATCCACCAATACGTGAACTGAGTGCTGCTATAAAGAAACTAAACTGGCCTTCGACTTATGGTGTATTTCAACTAGAGACTGAATTACAAGAACAGTTAATGGATTGGAATAAATCTAAAAAAGAAGCGGCAGAGACTCACGAGCAGCAACTGACACTGGTTCATAAAAATATTAGCTCGATTTTCCATTTTGCAAAAAGTGGTAATCTGGCCAGAGCGAAACAGATGTGTGTCCGAGTTGAAAAAGCGCTAGATAAATTTAGTGGGAAAGATGCCACTGCATTGAAAGCACGTTATGAAGAAGCCAGTCAAAACCTAGGTGATATGGGTGATTGGAAGAGCTTTGCGACCGAGCCCAAGTACATCGAATTGTGTGAAGCGATGGAGCAACTGGTCGGATCTAAAAAACACCCAGACAAGCTTTTTAAAGACATGAAAGCACTGCAACAACAATGGAAAGAGCTGGGAAATTCAGATATTTCGGAACAACATTGGCCACGTTTTAAAGAAGCGGCTGATAAAGTTTATCAGCCCATCGAAATATTCTTTGAAGAGCGTCGTCAGCTTCGTAAAGCTAATCTAGCACAACGTCAGCTGCATGTTGAAGAGATGCGAGAACTGCTGGAAAAGACGGATTGGGACAATAGCCCAGATTATAAGTCTATAGAATCTAGCTTACGCATTATCAACAGTCATTTTGTTGCCATCAAAGAAGTGGAACATAAGTCAGGCCAGAAACAATGGGATCAATTTTCAAAATTTAAGAATGAAATTTTCGATAAGTTAGGCTTGGTTTATGATGCCAATATCGAACTCAAACAACAGCTGATTAAACAAGCTGAGGCACTTGCACAAGAAGCAGCAAAAGAAGAAAACCTGACTACGCTCAAAACACTGCAATTCCGATGGAAACAAATCGGTGTTACGCGACGTAAAGATGACCAAAAAGCTTGGACTGAATTCAAAAAACAAGGTGATCAAGTCTTCAATCAAATTCAGGAAATACGCCAAGGGCAAAGAGATGAAACTGATAGTAAGTTAAATGCTTATAGAGAAATCATCAAGGCGATTCAAGCCCTCTCTAAAACAGCAACTGAACTGAGCGAAGCTGATCATCAATTCAGTGTATTGCAAACTAGTTATGATGAACTACCCGAACTACCACAGCAGTTACCAGAAAAAATGATTGAGGGCATTCAACGAGATTATCGAAATGCTTGCTCGCAATTTGATGAATGTCATGATCGCATTATCAATAACAATCGTAAATCACAGTTGGATGCATTGCGACTTAAGGCAGATCTTTGTACGCAACTGGAAATGCTTGGTGAATTTCCAGAACAAAAGCAGTTAGAGGAAATTACTCAACAATGGGATGCGATAGAATTGAATGATTCAGAGTTTTC
>JBALXO010000056.1:10458-23751 GCA_036960615.1 Cocleimonas sp.
TATGTATGCCTGGTGCAGAACCAAAACAGCAAGCACTATTGGATGAACGTTTCTGGCGCGCATTTGATTCTAAGTAAATCAGGTTTTGGTCGAATGGTGCTGTGCTTATCCGACCAATTTATTAAAAGTGCGAAAAAGGTGAGGGGTGTCTTTAAAATATCCACTTTCATCCCTAATAATTCCTTGAAAACAGCCTACGGTATACTCAATATCAAATAGCCTGTAGACTGCGCGCCTTAATTACTTACCCACTCGGATACTCCTTTGATTTCCACAGCAAACATAACGATGCAATTTGGCTCTGAGCCCTTGTTCGAAAACATTTCAGCTAAATTTGATAACGGTAACCGCTACGGTTTAATTGGGGCCAATGGCTGTGGTAAATCGACCTTGATGAAGATCATGAGCGGCGATCTAGAACCGACCTCGGGAAATATATCGATTACTCCGGGTGATAAGTTGGGTACCTTAAGTCAAGATCAATTCGCTTTTGAAAATTACAGTGTTATTGATGCTGTGATAATGGGCGACAGAGAGCTATGGGCTATCAAGTGTGAGCGTGAGCGTATTTATAGCTTACCTGAGATGTCTGATGCCGATGGCATGAAAGTAGGGGAGCTTGAGTCTGAGTTCGCCGAGATGGATGGTTATACTGCAGAAAGTCGCGCGGGCGATATTTTACTCAATGCAGGTATCGAAGAGACGCTTCATTTTGGCTTAATGAGTGAAGTGGCACCTGGTCGTAAGCTACGTGTGTTACTCGCACAAGCTTTGTTCGCTAACCCTGATATTTTGTTATTGGATGAGCCAACTAACAACTTGGATATCGACACTATTCACTGGTTGAGCACTGAACTTAATAAACGTACTTGTACGATGGTTATTATCTCACACGATAGACACTTCTTGAATTCAGTTTGTACACACATGGCTGATATTGATTATGGTGAGCTTCGTATTTACCCTGGTAACTATGAATATTTCCTTGCCGCATCAAGCCTTATACGTGAACAGTTACTCGCAGGTAACAGCAAGAAAAGTGCTGAAATCGAAGAGTTACAAGACTTCGTTAACCGTTTCGGTGCGAATGCATCGAAAGCAAAACAAGCTAGTTCTCGTGCCAAAAAGCTGGATAAAATTAAGCTAGATGATGTGAAATCATCAAGCAGAATGACACCGTTATTGCGTTTTGAGCAACATAAAAAATTGCACCGTAATGCTTTGATAATCGAAGAATTGTCGCATGGTTTTAACGGTAATACTCTGTTTACTAGTGATGATATTATTCTCGATGCTGGCACGCGTGTGGCGGTATTAGGTGATAACGGTATGGGGAAAACGACATTTCTACGCTGCATAATGGAACAATTCACGCCAAATGGTGGAAATTATAAATGGTCTGAAAATGCAGTGGTTGGTTATTGTCCACAAGATAATACCTCAGACTTTGATAATGAGATGACCTTGTTTGATTGGATGATGCAGTGGCGAACCCCCAAACATGATGACCTGAAGGTTCGAGGTTTATTGGGACGTTTATTATTTACCGAAGACGATTATCTTAAGAAAGCTAAGGTTTGTTCAGGTGGAGAGAAAAATCGTTTGTTGTTTGGTAAACTAATGATGCAAGACACTAATGTGTTGATCTTAGATGAGCCAACCAATCACATGGATATGGAAGCCATTGAAGCGCTAAACAACGCATTAAAGTTGTATGAAGGTACTTTGATTTTTGTTAGCCATGACCGCGAATTTGTTTCAACATTGGCGAATCGTATACTGGAAATTAAAGACCAAAAAATGGTTGCATTTGAAGGCACCTATGATGAATTCCGCGAGAGTAAAGGACTAGTATGAGCGAAGAAAATCTTTACAAAGGAAAGCAAAATAGCAAACCTAATGGCGAGATAAGTAGCGATAGTAAGAGCGACATTAATGCTGATATTACAGATGAGAAAAGTGAGCAAAACATCAGTGTTAAAAAAGAAGATAATAATAACAATGAAGAAAACCCTTATCTAAACAACCCACTACATGGTGTTGGTTTAAAGACTGTATTAGAAGAATTAGTCAGCCATTATGGTTTTGATATTCTTTATGCGTACTTAAATATTAATTGTTTTAGGTCAAACCCCAGTGTTGCTGCCAGTGCGAAGTTTTTGAAAAATACTGATTGGGCGCGTGAAAAGGTCGAAGTATTTTATTTATACCAATTTAAAAACTTACCCTCAGTATCTTCTGAACAGTTTAAATTAGCACCCAGGGAACGCATTGTTCCAGAGCATCACACTTCAAGTGAGCCAGCGATACTAAGCATCGAGGACGGCGAACGCTTGCAAGATAAGCGAGATAGAAATGCGGCTAGTCGAAACAGTCATACAGGCGAGCGCAAAGGATCCAGTAGAGAATATAACGAACAGCGAAGTGCTGGATATTATAAATCTCAAAATGAATCACCGTTTAAGAAGACTCGCGATAATACTCAGTCTAGTAAGCCAAGCTATTATAAGTCGGATGACAAGCCAACTGAAGGTTCCAGTAATGACAATGCTGATAGTAATCCTGCTCCGCCAAAAGATCCTTGGGGTAACTTCAAAGGCGGAAAGTGATTCTTTAACTAGGAGAAATTGCTAAAAAGTAGGGGGGTGTCTTTTCTAATACCTTTCTAATTGTTCTCAATCACAGCACCAAAATCAGCTCCACTAGGGTTCTGAAAAACAGTCAAATCAAATTCAGTAGCTACCGCCAGGATATGATCAAAAATATCTGATTGAATACTTTCGTATTTCTTCCAATTTGTGACGTTTGTAAATGCATATATTTCTATTGGTAATCCGTTTTCTGTGGGTTTCAATTGTCGGACTATGATTGTCAGATCTTTATGAATACTTGAATGGTTTAATAAATAGGCTTCAATGTAATTACGGAAAATACCTATATTGGTCAAGCGACGTCCATTAGCTAGTCTTTCTAAGTTCACTTTTTGAGTGCTATTGTGTTCTGTGATTTCTTTGTGTTTCTTCTCTATGTATTCACTGATGTATTGGATTTCACCAAATTTTTTGAGATCATCTTCTGTACAAAAATGAATACTGCTTAGATTAAGGTAAACAGATCTTTTAATGCGTCTGCCACCTGTCTCTTGCATGCCACGCCAGTTTTTAAAGGAATCGCCAATTAATGCTTGTGTCGGGACTGTGGTAATAGTTTTGTCGAAGTTACGCACTTTTACGGTGGTTAAGCCGATCTCCATAACATCTCCATCGACACCATACTTTGGCATTTCTATCCAATCACCCGGTGACACCATTCGGTTTGAACTGAGTTGAATACCCGCAGCAAAGCCCATAATAGGGTCTTTGAAAACGAACATAAGAACGGCTGCCATAGCACCTAAACCTGCGATTAATTTAGCAGGGGATTGATCTAAAATAATCGAGATAACCGCAACAGTACAAAGGAAATATAGGAGTATTTTTGCGAGCTGAATAAAGCTGGTGATAGGTATTTGTTTGGATATTTCAAAGGTTCTGTATATCTCACCAAATGTATCTATAAGCACATTTACTATTGAAGTAATGATGATGACCATTGCGACGAGGGCGATAGTTGTAATAATTTCCGACACTGTAGGGTAGAGCTTTAGAGCCTGTGGTGTGAAGTAATAAATAATGGCAACAGGTGTTAGATAAGTGATTCGCTTGAAGACACCACGTGAGATGAAAATATCATCTAAGGAGTTTTTAGTGCGTTTAATAAGAGTCCTAATTAATCGAATCACAATACCTTTAGTGGCGAAGTGAACAATAAAAGCAATTATAATAACTGTTACAAAAGCGACTGCTGAGGCTAGTGGTTTTTCATATCCTGTAATTAAAGGTAGTTTTTCTAAATACGTACTGATTATTTCTATCACACTAGGTTTCCTTTATTTTTCTATTTTAAATCGAGCAAAAATCAGGCGTGAGTATACTGAAAAACTATTAAAAAGTAGGTAATTGAACAATTTTCCTGAGGATATTTCGATGGGTTTTCTAATAGTTATAAAGTTTTATAACTATATTTTGAAAAGTTAATATTTAAATGCTAAATACGTATTAAAGGAACTCAAAAGAGCCATGCAATGGCATCAAAAAGGTAAATAGAGTATTACTCATACTGCCAGTTTAAAGTGTTACCAATGCTCTAGTTGTATACCCCCCACCTTTTTGAATACTTTTATCATTGATAGGTGGCTAGACTTTTGGGGTCAAATGTTGGATGTCCGAATTATTCTATCTTTTGGGGCTATTTTAGATAAAGCCACTTATATAATCTATTATTGAGTTCAAGCTGCTACGCTTTTAACGTAGTACATGTACCGAACACTTAGCGTATCGAACAACTCTGGACGATGTCGAACCCAGAAAGAAATCCTCCAGCCCAGGCTTATGAGAACCGATAATGATACAATCGGCACCAATTTTCTGTGCGTATTTTGAGATTTCGCGTCCTGCCTGACCGTGTAGTATTTCTGATTCTATTGCTTCGTCATTAGAGCGTTCAGCCATCATATTCTTAATTTGTTCAAGTGCTTTAGATTTGACGTCTTCGGTTACAAACGATTGAACAACGTTATTTACAGGCTCCATGACGTGAGCAAAGATAATTTTACCGTTTTCAGAAATAAGTGATTTGGCCGTTTGTAACGCCCTATCACTAAAACCTTGATTTAAAGCACTCGCAATTAATATTTTGTTATACATCTTTACTCCAATATTACTCAAATTGTGTTTAATAAATTTGTGAAAAAACAGGCCCGGTTTAACCCAGGCCTGACAACTTATTTACTAGTTTATTTATGCAATTATAATTCGCCTTTATCCTTAAGATATTGCTTCATGATTTCAATGCCTTTTGCATTACCTTTCGATCTTTCTGCAACTTTAGGCCATACATCAGCAATTGACTTGTCTCGCATTCTCTTAATTTCTTCAGGAGCGAAGTTAATGACTTCACCACCAGCATCTTTGAGAACTTTTAATGCATGGCTAACGCCATCTTGATGTATCTGACTAGTTTCAAAGTAGGTGCTTTTGAAGACACCGTCGATTTTTTCTTTTTGCCAATCATTTAACTCATTGTATTTACCTAGGTTCAGGAATATTTCCTGATGTTGAGCAGGAGCCCAACCTGGCTGAGCCGCATATTTGATCACTTCCTGGAATGACATATCATCGATTCCACCCGTATCCCAGTATGTACCGTCAATAGTACCTAGTTTGATTGCGGTATAAATTTCACCACCACCCATGGCTACAGGAGCGCCTCCCATTGCCTCGTGAAATAGTGCTTGAGGACCACCTGCGCGCATCTTCATACCTTTCAAATCTTCCATTTTTCTAACGGGAGTTTTGGTAAACATCGCATTGGGTCCTTGATTAGTCCAACCAACCCATCTTAGATTACGCTTTTTTGCAGCTTCCTGGATTATATCGCCAATTCTGTACTTGGGATCACCAAACGTTACTTCCCAAGCTTGCACAGTACTAGAAGCGCCCATTGCTAGGCCAAATGCCAACATACCCTCTGGCATATCTCCACTGTATACGGACCCCCAACAAGCTGTTCCGTCAAGCAAGCCAGCAGCTGTTCCACCGAATGACTCAGATCCACTCGTAATAGCTCCAGATGGCTCCAGTTTGATTTTAACAGTACCTTCGGTTGCTTCCTCTACCGCTTTAACCCAAGGTACAACACCACCTGCCCATCCGGCATCGGATTGATCAAAACAGGGCTGAAAAGTCCAATTGGTTACTTTTTTTGGTTTTTCGTGAGCTATTGCTGTACCTGATGCTACTATTAAAGTCGTAGCGTATAAGGTCGCGGATAACATCGTTTTTACTTTATTCATAAATCTCCACCTTTGTGTATTAAGGAAACAATTATATTTGTTCAATTTATTTTATCTAACTCATTGAACTCAATTAAACCTCTGAGTATGCAGGGGCCACATTCAGTCATATACCTCAAAAGTTATACAACGAATTTTTTAAGCCGTTACGATACTAGCGTTTTTACAAGCCATTTAGCCGTTATGATCTCAGAGTTCGTATATCTTTCACCAGTTTTTTTATAACAACCAATAGCATGATCACTCCAGTAATTGGAAAGAATATTTTCAGTGGGTAAATGGGGATTGGAATGCTCGTTGGTGTGTGTTGATTAAGCATCATTGATAACTTTGCCGCATCGATACCTTTCCACACCAGAACTCCGAGAAACAAGAATGTAAAAACAACTGTGATGATATCGCATATCGCTTTTTTCTTAGCTGAAAAAGCGGCATAGAAAAGATCCAACTTAACAAACGCATTATCATTTAATGAATAAATTCCCCCCACACATGCTAAAAGTACCATCGCAACTTGTAATGTGCTTGAAATCCAGAGAGAAGGTGAGTTTAAAACATATCGTAGAAATACGTCAGTAACACCAAATACCATGAGATAAATAATCAGTAGCCAACCAAATCGACCCATCATTTCAGCAATGAAGTCAATCGCCTTTTCAATTTTATTCCACAATTCCATACTAACCTCTTGCTCGTAATTTATAAAAACATATTCTAAATATCTATTTTCTGTACAAAGTCATTTTTACTCGTTGCTTCTTACTTCATAAGATTTGGCAGCCAAGTAGCGATAGATGGGAAAGTGAAAATCAACGCCAACCCAAGAACCTGTAGTCCAATGAATGGCCACACTGACCTGTATACATCTCCCATACTGACATCAGGGGGTAAAACACTCTTCAACCAAAATAGAACAAATCCAAAGGGTGGGGTGAGATATGCAATCTGGATATTGACTATAAACAGCACGCCAAACCAAAGTTTATCAATTCCTAAGGAGTCAATGATCGGGATAAAAAGAGGTGTACACAACATGATTATTGCCCAATCGTCCATCACCATTCCAAGTAATAGGATAATGAACATCATCATAAGCAGAACGCCGTTTTCGCCGCCAGGCATACTCAAAACTAGATCCGTCACTAGTTGTTGACTACCTAATGAATTGAAAACATTCAAATAGATATTGGAAGCAATCAAAATCCATAAGCCCATGCCGCTTAGTTTTACGGTTGCTTCTAAAGATTCTCTCAATACTTCCCAGGTTAATTTTCCGTAAATCAAGTTAATAACGAATGCACCCGTCGCGCCAAAAGCTGCAGCTTCTGAGGGAGTAGCGATGCCACCCCAAATTGCTCCCAGTACAATGACTATCAATAACATGAAAGGCCAAATATTCACCAATGAGGAGAGTTTTTGTGCTCTGGTAAATTTTATCTCCTCGGGTGTTGGTGGTCCCATTTCTGGTTGAAGACGACAACGAACACCAATGTATGTCATATAAAACAAAGCAAGCATTAAACCGGGAATTATTCCGCCCAGAAACAATGCGCCAATGGAAACCTTAGCCAGTAGCCCGTAGAAAATAAAAGGGACGCTAGGTGGAATGAGAGCACCCAATGCGCCACCCGCACCAATCGAACCAATCGCGATATCTTTACTGTAGTTATATTTAATCATGGATGGGTAGGCAATTTGTCCCATCGTAATGGTTGCTGGTGGTGTAATCCCGGTAATGGCTGCAAATATTGTACACACCTGCACGGTTCCCATGGCTAAGCCACCAGCAATATGGCCTATTAATTTATAAACCGCATCGTAAGCTGCTTCAGCAATCCCCGAAAACCTTATCAGGCTCCCCATAAAGAGAAACAAAGGAACCGTCACCAAGACGTTATTCCATGGGGTGGAGTAAAATTGACTGGGGATCGTTAATAATGCTTTCGGTACAAAGATCGCGGCAAAAATAACTGCCGTGCCTCCAAGACCTAGTGCTACTGGTAGCCCAAGAAATAGCGCAAAAAACAAACATAAAAAATAAAGTAAGGTAATAATTTCTAAACTCATAACAATCCATCCAGTTTTATAATCATAGAGACTTCTCCAACTCTGTAAATTTAAATTTTCTGATACCAATAAACACATTTAAGCTTAGTTAAGCTATCAAAACTTACTTACATATATATTAGGATAGTTTAAAAAATTCGCTTTGTGTAAATCCAATTTAGGAATAACTATAGTCCAGTTGAGTAATACTCAATAAATGAGGTCTATAGAATCAATAAAAACACTTATCATTCAAGGTTTTAGATTATTTATTTTGGGAGATTGTTCTGATTCAATAAGCTAATTATATTTTATAATGTGGCATTGTATTTATTTTGTGAAGATATTACTTTTTCCAGCAGTGATACTGCAGTCTTTCCAGTACCTGATATTTCTCTTATTACAATAATCGCTGCTGCTTCACTGTTGATTCTAATCTCGATCCTTTTATTATTTATTGTCGAATTATTACGTAGACGATCAGAAATACGAGTCTTTTAAATGCTTTAGAGGTAATTAAAACCTCAGTTTAACTGATTAATAAAAGATACCTCCCTATTAGTATTGCTCATTTTATTCGCCATTGTTCTTGGCTTGCACGCCGTTGCACTGCGCTCTTTAGTTGTATTCGCTTCGCTTCGGCTTAATATTAGTTAGGTTTTTTCTTAGTAGATAGCTATGATTTATTAGATGGAAGATAAGCAAATGATGTTTTGCTTAGCCCTAAGAAAAGAATTCCTGATCTCTGGCAATACCCAGCTTTTGCAAACAGAGCATTAACTATATATAAATGCTTTAAAATTGAATATGAGGAAATGATATGAGTTTTTCTACCTTTCTTAATTTTATTGGTTTTAGTAGGAAATCGAGTAGTCATCGAGAAAAAGTAATTTCTACATTGGGTGGTTTTTTTGGAATTTTTGCAATATTCATGACCAGTTTCTGGTTGCTAGATCCCAAGGTGGTTGTGTTGATTGTCCCATCCATGGGGGCGACTGCTGTTTTGTTGTTTGCTGCACCTCATACACCTTTCTCTCAACCTTGGAACGTCATTGCAGGCCATGGTTTTTCAGCATTAATAGGAGTAGCGTGTTGGCAATGGATTCCTGATTACACAATTGCTGCTTCAGCTAGTGTGGGGCTCGCTATTGGTGTCATGGTCGTTACTCGTAGTGTGCATCCACCAGGTGGCGCTACTGCATTGGCGGCAGTGATCGGATCAGAAGAACTACATAATTTGGGATATGGTTATGAGCTTCAACCTATTTTACTGAATGCATTTACTATTTTACTTGTCGCGTTAGTGTTTAATTATTTATTTAAATGGCGTCAATATCCTGCTTATCTATATAAAATTAAACAGGCGAAGAAGTCTAAACCTGAAAACCAAGGCTATGGGGCGATAAATCATGAAGATTTTGTCTATGCCTTAAGCCAAATTGAAACCTATGTTGATATTGATGAAGATGATCTATTAAAAATATATGGACTTGCAACGAAAAGGCATGTGCATGTAAACCATAAATAAGTCATATTTTGTGCAAAGGTCTCTATTGCGTTTAACACTTTAGCGTCTAAATTGGATAAGAAACGAAATCCGATATTGACTGTAAAAAAAGTGTTCGTATCGTGCCATGCTTATCCAGCCCTCTTGATTGTCACGCTTGCGTTATCTCCATCTTCATAATAAAACAAAAATATTGATCTGAATCAGTCTTAGATGATACCTGGCATTGCATAATAGTTTTATTTGCCGCGGTAATTGAATAAAGATTATGTATCGATGAAAGACTATTACTCAATTGAACTGTTGCGCTATTTTTATTTTAGGATTAATAGCTATGAACCAAAGTACAGAACAAAAAACAGACAATGAAATTACGGATGTTACAGATATTGTCAATAATGAGGAAAAAAAATCATCTAACACAGGAGATGGGCGTCTTATTGTTGCACCATGCAACAACCTCGAACTTAATGCTCCAATAAGATGGTTAAAGCTTGCTTGGAAAGATTTCAAAAATGCACCTAAAGTAAGTTTAACTTGGGGACTAATAATTGCTTTAGTTAGTTTAGTAGTCGCACTAATGGCATATAAGTTGGGCAAGTTCGCTTTGCTTGCCGTGTTACTGTCGGGTTTTACTTACGTTGCGCCTTTGCTAGGTGTTGCTTTGTATTCTGTAAGTCGCGGACTAGAGATGGGCAAGGAGCCAACTTTTGCTTATTCTTTGAAATTTGTTAAACGCTTGATTCCACATGCGAGTGCTTTCTTTATTGTACAGCTGGTGATATTGATGATCTGGTCACGTTCCGGCATGATCGCCACTGCTTTCTTTCCTACTACCGAATATGATCAAACACTTTTTTTGCAAGCTTTGAAAAGTGGTCAATTACTTTTCTCGGGTGAAGGATCTGTCTTTTTACATTTTTTACTTTTAGGCTCGGTCTTTGGCTCGATTTTCGCCACCTTAACTTTCTTCATTACAGCCGTCAGCTTACCTATGTTAGCGGATAAAGAGGTTGATACGATTACAGTGTTTTTAAGCAGCATTAATGCTTGTTTACGCAACAAATGGACGATGTTGATATGGGGAATCTTGATCTGCATTTTCTTAGCGATCGGCATGCTAACTTTATTTATCGGCTATATCGTCATCATGCCACTACTAGGATACGGCGCATGGCATGCTTATCGTGAGACGATCGATGCTAGTGCTTGGAAAGCAAGAGAGATTTGAAAAGACACCCCCACACTTTTAGACAGTTTTCGTTCACGTTAATGAAAGGTGCCAAAAAGTAGGGGGGTGTCAAAATATCACCTATAAATAGGTTTAAAAATGACCTCCTACCTTTTAGCTATTCAAACAGCATCTCCCATAACCGTTTGGTGGCGGTCTTAGGATCCAAGCGATCAACATAATACCGAGCATGTTCATCTGGTTTCGCTGTTGGGGTTAATTCAATTCCCCACATCGGTTCTATTTCTTGTGGTAATAATGAATAACGCATGTCTACCACTCGATATGGGTTGTTTTTATCTAGGGAGATATACCCTTTAGAAAACCAACGGAAGCGTTCAATATCCTTTCTTTGTTGAGAGTCTTCAGCTAACCAAGGCAAGTCTCTTTCAATCGACAATTTTTGGATGGTATCTCCTTCCCAGATTTTTGTATTGTTCCAGCCAATTTTTACTGCATCAATATAATATGTATCCTCTGTAGTCGTGATTAATTTCCAAATTAAAATATTGGCAAAGCTTGGTTTCACCTCAATATTTTCTACGATTAATCCACGTGATTCAGCAAGTTTTCGTCCTTCATCCAAAGCACGTTGGAGTTGATACTCACCTAAGCCAAAGTAAAACACTATCCAAATGATGGCGATAACTACATAACGACGAAATTTCTTACGAGCAGCGAGTATAATTAATGCTAATACTGGTAAGGTAACTAAAGGGTCGACAATGGGCTTACTATCCCAAGCAAAGCGATAGTCGGTTAGTGGCCAAAGTAGTTGTGTGCCGTAACTGGTAAAGGCGTCTAAGAGGCCATGCGTGAAAAAACCAATTACGCACCATATGAGCGTTTGTAAATAACTGACACCGAAGCGACGTCCTAATAGTGGGTGAAAAACTAGACTGCAGATTAGTCCACCGAAGGGAGCAAAGAGCAGGGAATGGGTGAACTGACGATGGTATTCTAGTGCGAGTAAGGAATCATGCGATGAACGAATCAGAACATCTAAATCAGGTGCCAAACCGGCAAGTCCACCAATGATTGCAGCTTTAGCTAAATCTTTTCTTTGACCATGAGTTTGAGCAAAAACAGCGCCGAAGGCACCTTGTGTAATTGGATCCATATGCTTATATAGTTTTCCTAATCGTCTACAGTGTTAGTTTTAATTAATTTAATACGAGATTATTCATGAATTAGAGTCAGAATAATGGGAGTTAGAGTAACATTAACTTATGATTTTATTTTTAGAAGTATTTGAATTGCATCACTTTATATTGAATAACCTTGTTTAAATAAAATTGTATTGCAAAACGTTATATTGGGCAGTAATGAAACCTGAATCAAAATATATATTTTATTCTTCCTATGGTATCGCTATAGGTGTATCTATGGCTATCATTGGGGTATTTATGTCTGGTGCTAGTCATGGATACTATCCTAAAGAAAGTATCTATTTTGCATTTTTAGGGATAATAGTTGCGGGTATTTCTTGTGTAATTTATATGCTTGTACTACTTAGAACCTTATCTGATAAGGATTGATATGAAGAAAATATTAAATATTACGAATGGCGATAGTGCCGTTGAAATTATGCAACAAGCCAAAATTGAAGGTGACTTTCTGCCATGGCGAGATGTGCTGCATGATGGACCAGTACCGCAAGGAATACCCTTGGATGAACTCTCAGAGGTTCGCACTAAATTCATCGTTGGTAGTGGTTGGGGTTCTCTGGAGAATATTACAACATCTTTTGTTGAAAGAGATAATACCCTCAAATCTGTCGCTGACTATGAAAAAGTCATTTTATGGTTTGAACATGATCTTTATGATCAACTCCAAATCATTCAAGTACTTGATTGGTTTAATCAAAATAAGTCAGAGGCTGTCGAATTATCGATCATTTGTACTAATCAATATTTAGGTATGCTGTCGCCTGAACAGATGGCTGTATTGGATTCGCACGAACAAGCAGTTACTTATGAACAGTTAGCATTGTCGAGCAAGGCATGGTCAGCATTTCGTTCTAAAACTCCTGAAAAATGGCGCGCGTTGTTAGATACAGATACGAGTGTATTACCTTTTTTAGAGGGTGCTATTATCAGGCAATTGGAAGAGTACCCAGATTGCAGCAATGGATTATCTCGCAGTGCTAAGCAAATACTAAAAATAGTTTCCGATGGTGAAAGTAATCCTCGGAAGGTTTTTGCAAGATCACAAAAACTTGAAGAAAGATTGTTCATGGGAGATTCTAGTTTTTGGGTCATTATCCAAGACTTACTAGAGGCTTCAGTAACAAAATCAAAAACAGCATCCCCATTACTTAAAATTCCCAAAGGAATGAAATGGACGAGGCCACCAACACCTGATATCAAACTGACGCTGACGCCATTAGGTGAAGTCGTTTTAGCTGGGGAGAAAAATTGGCTAGAATTTACAGAGATTGATCATTGGGTTGGCGGAGTACATTTAACTCCTAAAAACTTGTGGTGCTGGCACTCAGAATCAGAATTAATAGTGAGAAGAGCTAAGCTATAAGAAGTTTAAATTCAAACATAAACAGCAATTTCAATATTGATATATTCATGAATGAGTTTTCAATAAATAGAACTCAAAACCCCT
>JBALXO010000056.1:23851-25147 GCA_036960615.1 Cocleimonas sp.
TAAAAGTAGGGGGGTGTCAATATTACTGTTCTACCAATAATTTAAAGCATTTTTATAGATATTCTCTATATCTATAAGGTTAGTTTCTCGCGGTGAATTGTCAATAGCTCGCGTTTGTCGAATCGAAGAATTGGATAGCTTTTGAATATCGTTTTCACTGAAACCAACGCCACTTAATCCGTTTGGTATATCTGTTTGTCGCATGAGTTCAATCATTCTATTAGCGAGTATCTCACCTGAATCTTTAAGGTCACCACCTTTACAATCAGCGTTTAAAAACTTTGCCGCTTCAAGATGTCGCTCAGGAGCAGCATCAGCGGTATATCTAAAGGTTGCAGGTGAAGTGACGATTACGCTTATGCCGTGGGGAACGAAGGGAGTTTCTATGCCGTAACCAGCAGTGGTGATATCTTTCATTAAATGCGTAACGCCGTATGACAATGCATGGGGTAGATGAGTACCTGAGTTACCAAAAGCCATACCCGCTAAACTTGCACCCCACATTAACTGATCTCTGGCTTCATGGTCGCTGGCATCGATAACACCACGTACCAAATATTCACCTGCAATCTCTAGAGCTTTAGCAGCGGCTAAATCACTCCAAGGGTTAGCACCTTGAGTTAAAGGGCGGGCATTTGGGTTTTTAACTGAGCCCCATTGGGAATAAGCTTTTGCGGTATAGCATTCCAAGGCATGGCTGAGTAAATCGAAACCTGTCGACGCCACCACATTAGACGGTAGAGTATCGCAACAAGTGGGATCAATCACTGCAGCGTCTGGCAACATATGTGGGCTAGCAAAAACAAACTTGGTGTTCAGTTCTCGGATGCGTAATACCGAAATCGAGGTACATTCCGATCCAGTCCCTGCCGTTGTCGGACAAGCGATATGAGGATACAGAGGCCCCGGAATAGGCATGCCTTCGCCAGTAGGCGGAGCAAAATAATCACGCACAGGACGAGGGTATTTAGCGCAGACCATAGCTGCTTTAGCAGTATCAATAACTGAACCACCGCCGACTGAAACCACCCCATCAAAATTATCACTAATTAAAAATTTTGCTGCTTCATCAACACAAACATCATCTGGCTCAACTCTGATGTCAGAGAATATCTGGCAGCTTAAACCGACATCTAATAAAGACTTTTGAACGCTTGCAACATAGGGGCCATCTTCCAAATAAGCATCAGTAAACAAAGCTACTCTCTGCATTCCAAGGGCTTGAGCACGTTCACCAACTTCATGCAATACACCACGGCCAAAAGTTACTTTTGGTATATCGATAGTAAAACTTTC
>JBALXO010000057.1:0-15087 GCA_036960615.1 Cocleimonas sp.
GAATATAAAGATACCGATTCAAATAAATTAACTCCTGCACTAAATTCATTAACATTAAATTTCTGAGTTTCAAGCGTCCAGATTTGAGGATAATTTCTAGCTAAATGGGGCACACTCCATTTAGCCTTGAAACCACTATCACTTACCTCATGAGTATTGGGCAGTACATTGCCTTGAAAGCTTGGATGTGGCCAATCAGATTTAACGGTGACATCGGTTGTTTTACCAAAAGGACTAAAGTAAAAACCACGACTGCCGTTGATGTTGATATTTAAAGAGAATGGGAAGTACGCATTCTTCACTATTTTATCTTTTGATAAATCCAAAAGCGCATGAAAACCACTAGCTAGCGTTTTAGTTACTCGCGTTCCAGGTTCAAAGTCTACACTTTTATTTTTATTCCATTCTAATTGTGAAACTTTATTGATCGCTTGAGTATCCGATATACCAAGCGCTAACCATGCTCTGCTCCAATGAATCTCATTGATATTATTAGATAGCTTAGTAATATCTGGTCGTTTGAATTTTCCACTGACTTTAACTTCTGCGGTATATACCAAGGCTTCGTAAATACTTCGTTTTCGTGATTCCCCATTGAGATTCACATCAATATCTAGGTCATCAGGTAAGACGATGGCAGTGCGGTGTTTGAAAATAATCTTGTTTACTTTGCGCTCGTTGCCATCTTTATCAGTTTTAATTTCCTCAGTCACAAATTTCTCAGTATAAGGAATAAACAACGAAGGACCCTGTAGATTTTGTTGTTGTCCCCAAGTCGCAGAAATATCGTTTAACACATTGTGATACAAACGACTTCGCTCAGAAACTATATCGCTCACCATATTCAGGGGCAACATCATCAAGCCAATTAACACAGCAATCGTTATAAAACGAAATACTAATGAATCGCTTAACTTCTTAAAATCAGAGGCATACGCGCTAATTGATTTTTTATAGTTTTGACTACTTGATTCGAGCTGTTCCCCATCCTCACCTATTTCTATGGTTTTGAGTAAACCGATTTTACGCGCTAAGAAGATTGCCAGAAAAACGAATCCCGCAAATATAACGACCAAAAAACACAGGCCGATAAGCCCAAAAATGATTTCCATAGTACACCCTTATCAATTAAGTAAAGATGAGAAGTGTATAAAGTAGATGTGAAGAGATTGTGCTAGGAGTTAGATAATCTAGTGGGTAATTTGTGCATTTATTGTGTAGTGAAAGAGGAAATTCGGATCTACACTTCATATTTCAATCAATTCAAGCTCATCAAAAAGATAAGCTTGAATTAATATACGAAGTGTAAAAGAGGCTAATTAATAATTAACTTATAGGATACTGGTTAATGCTTGAGAATGTTCAGCTGCTTTTCTACCCAAATCAGTCAAATAGCCTCCATCGACTTGCGTAATTAAACCTTTATCATGCAGACGTCCAGCTGCGGCAATGAGTTCGGCCGCCGCATCATTGTGCACTTTGATACCGTCTTGCTCATTTTTTAAATTAAACTGTGTTAATAGATTTAGTTCATCAGTCAATTGTGAATCGAATGGCATTATTATTTTTCCTCGCTGTATATGAATACTAAAAATTTAGTTACTAAAAGTTTAGCAGAGTTTTGATATTATTTTTGAAGTGTGAGTAAAAAAAACCGATAAGAAATACTGAAATAGAATGATATTTAATTAATCAAATTCATCTGCAAGAAGCATTGAAATACATAGAAATCCTTGTAAATCAGACTAAAGGTAGCAGCTAAACGACAGGAAAGCTTTGCAAACAGGATTTAATATAGTGGTACATGTTAATATATCTCTAATAATTAAAATTATAAACACGTTTAACAATGCTCCTAGAAGCAGAAAACAACTATAAGCTTAAAAGGCACTTTACAATGAAAGTTATAATTAAAAAATCTATGATTTTAACTAGCATCACAACTTTATTGCTTGTTGTGAGCGTTAACTCACAGGCAAAAATCTATAAGTGGACAGATGCTAATGGTCAAACGCATTATACTGCGCAGCCTCCTACACAGAAAAAACTACGCGTTAAAGCGAAGAATATAGAAGATAAAATTCGGGCGAATGCTGGTAAATATCGCTCAACTTCAGAAACTAAGACTGCAGCTATTGATGCAGATGAATCAACTGGCGATGAAACCCAAAAAGAAGATTTGGCTGGGCCTAATAAACAATTAATGAGTTATTGTGATAGTCAGCGCAATAATATCAAACAGTTGAAGAAGAACTTCAGAAACGTATGGGTCGATGTAAAAGGAAAAAAGACAACATTGAACCAAGAGCAGCGTAAAGAAAAAGTAGCCCTGCTTGAATCAAAAATTAAAGTAGATTGTGCTGGAGTCCCTTCAGCGAAGAAAACTGTATAATTAACCTCTGATATATTATAAAAAGCCCTATTTATAGGGCTTTTTATGTTTAAAAGACACCCCTCTACTTATTATGCGTTTTATTCATAATAAAAAACTCACCTTTCGGTAGTTGTCGCAGAGTTCCAATATTTCTCACTAAATCTCGACTGGCACTTTCAATGAGTCTCCCCAACCTACATTAAGTGATATCTACTTCTGGAAGTTATTCTTCAAACTACTTTTCATCAACCAATTATTTCTATAAAACGCACTTTACATCTTAATCTTTCACATCAATCAAAGAAATTACTTGTACTGATTCGTCTAAGGTCTAAAATTCACTCTTTTGAATAAAACCTTACCTTTTATGAAAGTTTCTAACTTCCCTATTTCTACTCTTCGTGAAACTCCTGCTGAAGCCGAATTAATCAGTCATCAACTGATGCTCAAAGCGGGTCTAATTAAACGTGTATCTTCCGGTTTATATACATGGGGGCCTATTGGTTTAAAAGTAATGCGTAAGGTTGAAACTATCGTACGTGAAGAAATGACCAATATCAGCTCGGTTGAGTTATTGATGCCTAATGTGCAACCCGCTGAACTTTGGGAAGAGTCAGGACGCTGGAGTCAATTTGGTCCTGAATTATTACGCATGAAAGACCGCAAAGGGGCAGATTTCTGCTATGGCCCAACTCACGAAGAAGTCATCACTGATTATGTGCGCAGGGATGTGAGTAGTTATAAAGAACTGCCAGTTAGTTACTACCAAATTCAAACTAAATTTCGTGATGAAGTACGCCCACGTTTTGGCGTAATGCGTTCGCGCGAATTCATCATGAAAGATGCTTATTCATTCCATACCACTCAAGAGTCTCTTCAATCGACTTATGATGATATGCACAGCGCCTACACCAATATCTTTAGCCGCATGGAATTAAACTTCCGTCCTGTTCAAGCAGATTCTGGTTCAATAGGTGGTAGTGCTTCAAAAGAATTTCATGTATTAGCAGATTCGGGCGAAGATGCAATCGCATTCTCAAATGAAAGTGATTATGCGGCGAATGTAGAAATGGCTATAGCGATTCCTCCTGAAGGTGAACGCCCTGCTCCAACTGCTGAGATGGAAACGATTGATACACCAGATGCACATACGATTGATGATGTATCTACACAATTAAATAAAGCCCCTAAAACTTCGATCAAAAGTCTGTTAGTTAAAGGCGAAGAAGAAGGCACTGTAATTACTTTATTGATGCAAGGTAATGATCAACTAAACGAACTCAAAGCCGAAAAACTCGAAGGTGTTCTTGCACCACTAACTTATGCCGATGAAGATGAGTTAATGTCTGCTGCTGGCTGTAATGCTGGTTCAATAGGTCCTGTCGGTTTAAAAACTAAGATTTATGCAGATCATGCGACTAGAAATATGTCAGATTTCGTCTGTGGCGCTAATCAAGATGGTAAACACTATGTCGGTGTCAACTGGGATCGTGATTTACCAGAAGCTGAATATGTTGACTTACGCAATGTAATTGAAGGCGACCCAAGCCCAGATGGCAAAGGTACTTTAAGTATTTTACGCGGTATTGAAGTTGGTCATATTTTCCAACTGGGTACTAAATATTCTGAAGCTATGAATGCCACCGTATTAGGTGAAAATGGAAAACCGGTAGTGATGACAATGGGTTGTTACGGCGTAGGTATTACACGAGTTGTTGCTGCATGCATCGAACAAAAACACGATGACAACGGCATTATTTGGCCTACAGAATTAGCACCTTTCCAACTCAGCATTGTGCCAATCAACTATCACAAATCTGAAGAAGTAAAAGCCCAAGCAGATAAGCTACATGATGACTTAATTGAAGCAGGTTACGATGTGTTGCTGGATGATAGAAATATGCGCCCTGGTGCGATGTTTGCTGATCATGAGTTGATCGGTATACCACATCGCGTTGTAATTTCTGATCGTGGTTTGAAAGAAGGTCAACTAGAGTTTAAATCAAGAACAGCGGATGAAGCTGAAAATGTTGCTCAAACAGAGATTTTAACATTCATTTCAAGTAAGTTGAGTGCCTGAATTTTCAGTCTAAAATAGAACGCTATACAATTAATGATTTAGTTTAACAATTTTAGGGATTAGCTAAATATTAAGTAGGGGTGCTTTAAAAGACCCCCCACCTTTTTGGATGTTTTACGGCGACTCCATCTTGCCCTTCAGCTAATCTTTCTACGAAAGATATTATTTCGCTTTATTAAGTTCAACATGCCTTTTGGGTCGTCGATTCAATTCACCATTGTCTTCCCTACGCTTTCGTTTGATGGTTTTGGATTAATTTACTGATAGCTAATTCACCTGATCTAGGATCTTTTATAAACCTATATTCATTTGGCATTAAACTTTAACCAAAGTTTTAGTACCCCGAATCTTCTCTTCATTTTCAGTTTGCTTCATTTAACAGAAAAAGGGATTACTCGTAATTGAAGATATCGGGCCTTGGATCAGCAATGAATCCATCTTTATTAGGCATGTTGATCATGGGCAGACTTTTCGCGTCCAGGGTGGCGGATTTATCAAAGATGTTACCCTCACCAAGTACAAAAGCCACGACTGCATAGACTTCGTCATCGCTTAAAGATCCGGGTGCATTAAAAGGCATTGATCTTTTAACATAGTCGAACACAGTTGATGCGTAGGGCCAATAACTTTCAACTGTTTTCTTAGGCTTACCACTTGCTAAAGAACCTCTTCCACCAATCAATGCGGCTGCTCCAGTATCTTTCACGCCTTGAAGGTCGACACCGTGGCAGGCTAGGCATTTTGCGATGTAGACTTGTTTACCTGATGCGTAATCACCACTACCAGCGGGTAAACCACGACCATCCGGCATTGCGTCGATATCAATTGCCGCTATGTCAGCTGCAGTTGCAGGAGTACCGAAATTATACGGCCCTCCGTAGCCTGTAGCTGAGGAGGTTGAGGTAAATATTCCAAGCAGTATAGATAGTGATGCTGCTTTTAAAAAGCTAGATTTTTTAATATTTGTGAACATTACTAACACCTCCATCCGCTGCTACTGCCCAGCTTTGAATACCATTTAAATGATAAATAGAACCAAACTTTCCGCCGTCTAGGCCACGTTCTTCTACGAGTTGTTTGATTGTGGGTTGTACGTAACCAGTTTCGTCCTGGCAACGACTCTGCAATATCGTTGGTTTTCCATCCCAGCGCCACGGAAATTTAAATCGTGTATGGCACTTAGATAATACCGGGGATTGCAATTCGGCAAGTTGCCAATTTTCTCCACCGTCGACAGAGACTTCGACACGTTTTATTTTTCCTCTTCCTGTCCAGGCGATACCAGATATCTCGTAAAAACCGGGATTAGGCAATTTCATTTCACCTGATGGATAAGTAATTACTGACTTGGCTTCCATATCGAAAGAGAATTGTCTGGCCTTACCACCGTCTAACAAGTCGGTGTATTTTGAGGTTTCTTCTCGGGTCATAAATGGCTTATCACTAATCTCTAGACGTCTTAACCATTTGATGTGAGTATTACCTTCGAATCCGGGCAGTAATAAACGCAAGGGATACCCTTGTTCAGGTCTGATGGCTTCACCATTTTGAGCATAAACCAACATTGCATCGTCCCAAGCTTTATCAATTGGGACACTGCGCGTCATCACAGCTGCATCGGCTCCTTCAGCCAATATCCAGCCTGCACCATCCTTTACACCGACTTCTCTCAATATGGTAGAAAGAGGGACACCAGTCCATTCGGTGGTGCTGGTCAAACCATGAGTACCTTGAACAGTTTTCAAGGTTGGCTCACGCCATTCGGTAAGTCCGTTACCCGAACACTCAATAAAGTGAAATTTAGATACCGAGGGGAATCTTTTCAAATCCTCCATTGTATATTTTAGTGCTTTATCAACCATACCGTGAACTACTAGGCTATGTGTGGCTGGATTTATATTTGGAATACCACCATGGTGTCTTTCGAAATGCAAACCTGAAGGTGTCAGAATACCTTCACCACTTTCAAGTGGAGTCATGGTCCATGAAGATTCTTTAGTTTTGGTTGGGTAGCGCCAGCGAGCTTCGGATTCAAACTGTGAACGTGATCCGTAACCGCCGTCATCGTTAGTTAAGCGGCCTTGAACCTTGGTAGAATCTTTCTGAATTGGATAATCCATTGAACCCGCTGGAACTTCTGCATACGCCGTTTTACCGACTGCCAGTGCTGCCGCGCCGCTTGCTGCAGCTGCTAGAAATTGCCGTCGATTTGCGATTACTGATGTTTTTCCGTTAGGAAACATGCCGTCCCTGCATTCACATTCTTCTAAATCTGCTTCTTCTTTTTTTCGACGTTCTGTTAAAGCTCTATCTTCTGCATCGACTAGATCTTGAATTAACTGACGAGTTTCAGAATCGTAGTCAGCATTGCTATTAGTAACACTCATGCTTTCAACTCCTTGTAATATCATTCGAGTTATTATTGTTATATATGGATCACATATTAAAATAGAACGAGTATTCGGTTCTGTCAAACTAATATGGGTATAAAATAATTATATTGAGGTTATGCATGTGTTCTAACTTAGAAAGCATAGCGAGAATGAGAACTTTGATTATCATTCCTTAGATTTTGTGTATGAATTTTTAAATAACTGATTCTTAAAATTTAAATAGCAATTTTTTATCTATAAAAGGCTTTCATAAATTTAAATATATGCTTTTTTTTATAACTAAATAAAATGTGAAAACTGGTTTATTTAAAACACCTTAAATACAGTATTAACCATACAATAATTAAGGTTATTATAAAAAGACACTTTCCTACTTTTTGATGGTTTTGTCTATTGTTTCAACCTTACCTCACATTTTCTTCCAAAAATCGTTTGATTTCTCTTTGTTTAAAGCAAAAAGAGCTATCAAGAGGCGATACGATTTTCTTTTGGCATCATCAACAACCAAATCAGACTTATTGCGATTACAAATACAAATAATAAACCGCTGTAATTCACAGATTCCCATCCATAAGTATTTTGGAAATACCCCGAGGACAAAGATGCTAAACACACCATGGAAAACACCATGAAATCATTAAAGGCTTGTGACTTAGCAGTCTCTTCTTTGCGATAGGTTTCTGTTAATAGAGTTGATGCCCCAATAAAGAGGAAGTTCCAACTCAGGCCTAAAGCAAACAATGCGATCCAAAAATGTGAAATACTGCTGCCGTTTAGATTAGTCAGCATACATATCAATGCCAATACTACGCCTGCAATTAGGACTTTCATCACACCCACTTTTTGAATGATTGTGCCAGTAAAAAATGATGGCGCAAACATGGCTAATACATGCCATTGAATCACATAAGCGGTATCACTAAAGTTATGTTGATGATGTTTCATCGCTAGCGGTGTTGCTGTCATAACATAGGTCATAACGGCATAACCTAACATGCCACAAATGACAGCTACGATGAATGTGGGTTGTTTGACGATCTCAAGTAAAGGTCTGCCAGAACCTTGGTCTTTCTTTATAGTGGCAGGTGGAAATTTAATTAATGACAACACAAAAAACACGCAAACATATAAAATGGTGGCATAAATAAAACCTCCTGCGAACTCTTCTGCAGTAAACATGCTTCTACCGAAATTAGCTAAATTAGGACCTACAAACGCGGCAATAACGCCTCCGACCAAGACATAAGATATTGCTTTAGGTTTGTTTATTTCATCTACTAATTCAACCGCGGCAAAACGATAAAAATTAGCAAAACCATTAAATATACCAATCAAAAAGGAGCCAAAAACGAACAGATAAAAATGATGGTTAAAAATCGCGTAAACAAGAATCATTCCCCCTGCAATTGCAAATAAGCTACCTAACATAAACCCAAATTTGCGACCGTACTTACCCATCATCATAGAAGCTGGAATACTGGTCAACATCAAGCCCAAAAACTGCATTGAGAGCGGTAAAGTTACTAAAGCATTATTATCAGTCAATGTTAGAGAAACTAGAGCAGAAGCAGTAATGAGCAGCGTCGAACCACTCATCATTAAGGCTTGGCATATGGCTAATAGATAAACTGAGTAAGGTATTTTCTGATTACTATTATTATCTATATGGGAAGTATTCATAAATTAAATTCTAGCGACTATGTATAGACAATAGTTACTATGCGATACTACGTCCACCTATTATTTCACCCATTTTCTAACAAAATTATTAACTGATTTTTAAGGATAAATTAATGCCTTCAGATACTCCCATTCAGCGTGCTTTACTTAGTGTTTCAAATAAAACAGGCGTTTTAGAATTCGCCAAAAAGCTCCATGCAAGGAACATCGAATTACTCTCTACCGGTGGAACTGCAAAACTACTGGCCGATAACGATATTCCTGTAACTGAAGTCTCTGATTACACGGGCTTTCCTGAAATGATGGATGGTCGTGTGAAAACATTACACCCAAAAATTCATGGTGGGATACTTGCTCGTCGTGGTACGGATGATGCAGTTATGATTGAGCATAATATCCCACCGATTGACTTGATCATCGTCAATCTCTATCCATTCGCAGAGACTATAGCAAAGCCAGATTGCAGTTTTGAAGATGCGATTGAGAATATCGACATTGGCGGTCCGACAATGGTTCGAGCGAGTGCTAAAAATCATGCACATGTGGCAATCGTTGTTAATCCATCTGACTATGATTTAATTGAGCGAGAACTTGATACAAACAACGGCAGTGTAAGTGCACAGACGCGTTTCAAACTAGCAACTAAAGCCTTTGAACATACGGCTGCTTATGACGGCATGATTGCTAATTACTTGGGTAAAATAGTAGAAAATGGGGAGCCACTTGCTTCAGGTGATAATGTATTCCCTTCTACTTTTAATATGCAATTCAAACTCGCACAAACCACTCGCTACGGTGAAAATTCTCATCAAAAAGGTGCATTTTATACTGAAGATAATGTTCAAGAAGCTTGTATTTCAAGTGCTACACAGCTTCAAGGAAAAGAACTTTCATACAACAATATCGCAGATACCGATGCCGCTTTAGAATGTGTAAAGCAATTCGATAAAGACCCAGCTTGTGTGATTGTAAAACATGCAAACCCTTGTGGCGTGGCTACAGGCGCAACTTTATTAGAAGCGTATGAACGCGCTTTTAGTACTGACCCAGAGTCTGCGTTTGGAGGCATCATAGCTTTCAATCGAGAACTCGATGCTGAAACGGCTAAAGTTATTGTTGAAAAACAATTCGTCGAAGTGATTATCGCACCGAGTGTTAGCACAGCTGCAAACGAAGCTGTCAGCGCTAAAGAGAATGTTCGATTACTCGAATGTGGTGCATTTACTGCTGCGTTACCACGTTTAGATTACAAGCGCGTCAATGGCGGTTTATTAATTCAAGATGCTGACTTACAGCTTCATGAAAAGCTTGAAATAGTAACTATACGACAACCAACTGAGGATGAAATGCGAGATTTGCTATTCGCATGGAAGATTGCAAAGTTTGTAAAATCAAATGCAATTATTTATGCCAAAAACGCAATGACCATCGGTGTTGGCGCAGGCCAGATGAGCCGTATTAACTCAGCACGTATTGCTGGTATAAAGGCAGAACATGCTGACTTAGAGGTTAAAGGTTCAGTAATGGCATCTGATGCGTTCTTCCCTTTCCGTGATGGTTTAGATGCAGCAGCTGCAGCAGGAATAGTGGCAGTGATACAGCCTGGTGGTTCAATGCGAGATGAAGAAGTTATTGCTGCCGCGAATGAAGCTAATATTGCGATGGTGTTCACAGGTATTCGTCACTTTAGGCATTAGAAATTTCTAAAGCACTACTTTAGAAACACCTAATTTATTATTTATAGGTTAACATTTATGTTTTATTCAAGCTTACTAGCACTTCATGTATTAACTGTTGTTATTTGGGTTGGAGGCATGTTTTTTGCCTACAATTTCTTGCGCCCTGCAGCGGCAGAGATGTTAGAACCGCCTCACAGATTAAAACTATGGGTTGCAACTTTTAAACGTTTTTTCCCTTGGGTATGGTTATCAGTTGTAGTGATTTTGATAACAGGCTTAGGAATGATGTTTTCGTTGCCAAAAGCCCCAGCGCATATTCTTATTATGGCGGCACTAGGCATATCAATGATGTTGATTTTTGGTCACGTTTACTTTGGACCTTATAAACGTTTAAAAAATGCAGTAAGCAATGAAAATTGGCCTGAAGGTGCAAAGCACTTAGGCAAGATACGAACCCTAGTTGGAATCAATACAATTATTGGATTAGTGACAATTGTTATTGCTACTGCAGGTAGAAGCTGGTTTTAGTGGAGTTTAGTCATTTAAAATGACACCCCCCACCTTTTATGGATTTTCCAAAACAACACACCTTCGGTTAATCGTCGCTATGCTCCAACATTGTCTCTCTAATGCTTAGCTGGCACTTTTCCTAAAGTAATAGTTAAGCAGATTTAGGTCTGTTCGAATGATTTGGCTTTTTACCTTTGTAACCACCAGAAGGCTTACCAGAAAACTTCTTTCCGCCACCAGGCTTTCCACCTTTAGCATTAGGACGTTGTGGAACTCGGTCACGCGTAATTCGTTTTCGTGGCTTTAAATCTTCCGCTAAAATATCTGAAGTAACACTTGCCATCGGCACTGCCATACCGATGTATTGTTCAATTTCTGGAAGATAAAACGCCGTATCTTCACAAGCAAAACTATGAGCTTCACCCGAAGCTCCTGCTCGTGCGGTACGCCCTATTCTATGCACGTAATCTTCTGCTATTTGTGGTAAATCAAAATTGAATACATGCGATACATCGTCTATGTGTAGACCACGAGCAGCAACATCAGTGGCGATCAACACCTGATGTTTACCGTCAGCAAATTCTTTGAGTAATTGCTGACGTTTGTTTTGTCGAACATCGCCTGATATCAACACTGCTTGAATGTCATTGCCACGCATAAAATCGTCAATAGTTTCGGCATTGCGTTTGGTATTTACAAAAACAATTGCTCGTGATGGTTTAAGTTTATGAATGAGTCCAATCAATAATGGTACTTTTTCATCATTTGATGGATAGTAAACCGATTGTTCTATTTTCTTGGTATTTACCGCTTCTGCTTTGACTTCTAATTTTTGCGGTTGATTCATATGTTCGTATGAAAGCTCCATAACACGATGTGACAGCGTCGCTGAAAACATCATGCTTAAACGCTTCTCTGGACTAGGAAGTCTTCTTAGTAAAAAACGTATATCTTGAATAAAACCCAAATCCAACATGCGGTCTGCTTCATCTAAAACCAACCCTTGGCATTCGTGCAGACTAAATACTTTTTTCTTCCAGTAATCTATTATTCGTCCTGGTGTTCCAATCAGAACATCAACACCCGCTTCGATAGCTTTTTGTTGTTGATCGTAGCCTGTTCCACCGTAAGCCAATGCCATTTTAAGGTCAGTATTTTTGCTTAATGCTTCCGCATCTTTAGCAATTTGAATGGCTAATTCACGTGTCGGAGCAAGTATTATAAAGCGTACTTCGGCTTGGCCACGTTTGTTGAGATTAGGCTTTGGATTTTTGATCAAATGCTGAAAAGCCGCTAATAAAAATGCAGCTGTTTTACCAGTACCCGTTTGTGCTTGGCCTGCAATATCTTTGCCTGTGAGGCTAATCGGCAGTGTTATAGCTTGAATTGGTGTACAAAATTCAAAGCCCGCTTCATCTATTGATGATTGTAATTCAGGCAGTAAAGGAAGATCCGAAAATCGAGTATCGCTTAGGTGGGTTGTATCCATTTTTTATTGATTCTTTTATTATCCTAGCCACGATATTCGCATCGCTTCTAGTACTGGTTTAGTGTCTGGCATTTTACCACGCCAGATGGAAAATGATTCCGCTGCCTGTTCAACAAGCATCCCCAAACCATTCATAACTTTGGCAGCCCCTTGATCTTCGCACCAATATTCAAATGCAGTCGGTCTACCGCCATACATCATATCATAACAATGCACCCCAGAGGCTAAACAGCTTTCAGGGATTGGTGGCATGATGCCTTGTAAACTGGCGGCTGTTCCATTGATGATTAAATCGTATTCACCTTGAATATCTTCAAAGCCTCCACCTGATAGTTCACAAGGAGTATCAGCAGATTGTTGAGTAGCTTCTTCTACAACAACACCCTGCATATCTGCTACCAATTCAGTAGCACGTTCAGATGTTCGATTAGCAATAAATATCTGCTTAGGCATTTGCATTAACAACGGTTGCATTACGCCACGCACCGCACCGCCAGCTCCTAAGAGTAAAATGCGTTTACCTTGAATAAGACTTCTATGGTTTTCCACTAAATCACGAACAAGCCCTATGCCATCAGTATTAGTGCCGTAAATAGTACCGTCTTTTCTGAAGACTAAAGTATTCACTGCACCTGCATTTTTAGCATAATCACTTAACTCATCCGCCAGTTCAAAGGCTTCTTGTTTAAATGGCACTGTCACATTTAAACCCTTACCATTGCCTTCGCGAAAAGCCGTTACCGTTTCAGTAAATTCATCTAATGGCGACAGCAAAGCTTCATACATTAGCTTCTCTTCAGCTTGCTGAGCAAAGTATTGATGAATCTGTGGGGATTTACTGTGCGCAATTGGGTTACCGATAACTGCGTACTTGTCCATTTCTTTGTTTAATTCCATCTGTTCTTTGAACCCTTTAGTTCTATTTATTTATATTCAAAAAAACACTCCACCACTTTTTGGCACTTTTGCTGAGCGTTGACAAAAGCGATTTATGATTGGAAACAGGCAAAAAGGTAGAGGGTTTCTTTTTAATTAATTATTAAATTATTTAGATACTGATTAAGTTTCTTTCAACCACTTCGCTACATCTTTAGAAAAATAAGTCAAAATACCATCTGCACCTGCTCGTTTCATTCCAATCAGTGATTCCATTACCACTTCTTTTTCATCTAACCAGCCATTTATTGAAGCAGCTTTTATCATTGCGTATTCCCCACTTACTTGATACACATAAGTCGGCGCTTTGAATTCATCTTTTACACGACGCACGATATCCAAGTATGGCATACCTGGTTTTATCATCACCATATCAGCGCCCTCTTGTAAATCTAGTGCGACTTCATATAGTGCTTCATCACTGTTGGCTGGGTCTTGTTGATAGCTGTATTTATTACCACCCGCTAGGTTCCCGGCAGATCCTACTGCTTCCCGAAAAGGTCCATAAAAACTTGATGCGTATTTAGCTGCATAAGACAAAATTCTAGTATTGCGATGTCCTGCTTCCTCTAATGCTGCTCGTACTTCACCTATTCGGCCATCCATCATATCCGATGGAGCAACCACATCTGCGCCAGCATCAGCATGTGATACGGCTTGCTTAACAAGGACTTCGGTCGTTTCATCATTAATGATGTAACCTTCATCATTCATCAAACCATCTTGTCCGTGTGATGTGTAAGGATCAAGAGCTACATCTGTAATAACACCCAGCTCAGGCGCTGCTGCTTTTATCGCACGCACTGCTCTTTGGCATAGACCGTCTGGATTGTAAGCTTCTTCTGCCATCTCTGATTTCTTGTTATCACCTACCACAGGAAAAAGAGCCATTGCAGGAATACCTAGTGCGGCAACTTCAATCGCTTCTTCCACTAATAAATCAATACTGAGTCGTTCAACACCTGGCATTGATTTGATTTCTTCACGTTGGTTTACACCTTCGATAACAAACACAGGATAAATTAAATCGTTGACCGTAAGGATATTCTCGCGCATCAGACGACGTGAAAAATCATCTTTTCGCATTCGGCGCATTCGTTTATGAGGAAATGAACTGGGAGTGATAGGCATGTGTATAATCTCGCAAAGCTAACTTGCCGATGATTAAGCCACAGCTAGTTTAAATTGCAAATTTATTGATCTAACAGATCGTTATTGCATAGTTTGAGGTGCGCTATGTGTGATCGAAGGATCATTCTCAATGGCATCCTCTTCTGCATAAGGCGGTAACGAAGAATGATGCATCATCATGCGCCATCCATTTTTTTGTTTGATATAAACGTTAGTCGCTATCACTAATGAAGTTTCAGTACCAATTTTATGATCTGCAGCAATGCGTTCAGCGACTAAATGAATCGCCGTATTACCGACTTCATCTCCTTCGACAGAACTATGTATAACTTCAGGGTAGAAAGCAGGTTCTGCAAGCGAAGATAATATTTTCTGCCAGCTAGCCAAGACAGCGATACGTCCTATAATCGGGAGTGCATTAGGGTGAATACAACTGACATTATCATCAGCCATTAAAGAATTCATTAAACCAATATCTGCCATTTCAAATGCAGAATAGAAAGCTGATTCGGCTTCCTCGGCCGTTGCAAAATAAAAATTATCTATAGTTTTTTCCATGAGCAAAAATATAACTCAGATTATGATAGCAAGCTATATTCCTGAGAGCTTTTTTAGACTGAAATCTAAAGATGAATTTACAGTGTGAGTTGTGATCAATAGGATAGGAATTTTGTTAGAGTTCACTTTACCACCGCTACTCTAGGAGTAACGGCAAGAAAGGTAAGTGACTTGTTATGACTAGAATAAAGTCTTTCTGATGTTTTTTTCTTATTATTATTTTTGTTATTCTTATCACCAGATATTTTTCTGGTTGG
>JBALXO010000057.1:15187-23729 GCA_036960615.1 Cocleimonas sp.
GTCACTACCGTTTGATAGTTAGTGCTTGCATCAGCGCTAATAACGAGTGGTGGTGACTTTTCGCCACGTTCATTCAAAGCTTGAGACATTGCTCTAAAAAGAGTTTCTGGTTTACTGTTTAATACTTCACGACCATCAACAAAATATTGGCCCTTTTCATCAATGATTATTTCCATAGGCTTCTTCAAGGATGCCGCCGCCGCATTTTGTGTAGTTGGCAGGTTAATATTTATCTTCGCATCTTTATCGAATGTGGTCGTTACCATAAAGAATATTAGTAACAAAAACACAACATCGATTAAAGGCGTTAAATTAACATCTACCTCATCGCTTATGTTCTTGCGGAAATTCATGCTATTCCACCTGCCGCTGTTCTAGCTTGTGGCATCGACTTCCGTGCAGCTGGTTTTGTAGCACCGGCTTGACGACGAGCAGGAACTGGTGGAACATTTATCATTTCAAGTAACTTAACTGCTTCTTTTTCCATATCTACAGCAAAATCATTAATCTTGCCGCGAAAGAAACGATGGAAAATTAACGCTGGTACCGCAATCGATATACCGAAGGCAGTGGTTACTAGTGCTTGTGAAATACCACCTGCTAGATCCGCAGGATTACCTACGCCACCTTGACTGAGCATTTCATTAAACACCACAATCATTCCGACTACGGTTCCTAATAACCCAAGTAAAGGAGCAATGGCAGCAATCGTACCTAGCGTTGTCATATACTTATCCATTTTATGGATAGCGTGACGTCCAGATTCTTCGATGCTTTCTTTCATTAAATGACGAGGTTGACCGACAGTCGCTAAACCCGCAGCTAAAACACTACCGAGTAATGAACCATCACGAACCTGCTGAATATGAGCTGGAGTCATCTTGCCTGATCGTGCAAGCTTTTGGGCTTTTTCTACAAGACCTTCAGGTAACACCTTACTCTTCTTTAAATTCATAAATAGAGCCAGAATTACGGCAATAGCAACTAGCGAACTCAATACTAACGGAATCATTAACCATCCCCCAGCTTGTAAAAATGTATCCATATTCTAATTTCCCCCTTTGAAAGTAGATTTCTTCATTTTTATTCTATGCCGAAGATACAAGACATTACCTAAACTCCAGCTTAACAAGGCCAGAAAAGCATGAATTTATTCCGTATAAGAAATAACACCCTAAGTTGCATAGTTTGATACTTATATTTCTACAGGTGAATCTTATCTAATTTTAAAATTCACGTGTTAAACTTTTGTATAAATTAAGACCAATAATCAAGATAAATAATTAAACCATTATTACTGAAATACCAACTACAATAATTGAACAGAACAATACAAATACACAACTAAAAAAACAAAGAATACACTAAGGAAACCTGCATGAAAAATGCTTTAAAAGTTACTGGCCTATTTACCTTTCTTGCAGTTGCCTTTTTGAATGCTTTTGTTGATCTCGGTCACAAAATCATTATTCAAAACACCATTTTCAAAAACTATGATGGGCCTGAATTAGTCGTTTTAACCTCTATTGTTAATGCACTGATACTTCTTCCTTTTATACTTTTATTTACACCTACCGGTTATATCTCCGATAAATACGCTAAGAACAAAGTCATGCGTGCCAGTGCCTGGGTCGCCTTAGCCATCACAGTACTGATTACAATCGGTTATTACCAAGGATGGTTCTGGTTTTCATTCAGCATGACATTCTTGCTCGCTTTACAAAGTGCATTTTATTCTCCTGCTAAATATGGCTACGTAAAAGGTTTAGTAGGTGATCGCCGTTTGGCTCAAGCAAATGGTTTACTGCAAGCCGCTACGACTATCGGGATTTTATTAGGTACATTCTTCTTTTCCATACTATTTGAAAAAATGATTGTAGGTTTTGAAATCACCGATAAAGATTCACTCATCGCGATGATTGCTCCACTAGGTTGGGTGCTAATCGCATTGACCGCTTTCGAATTAGTTCTAGCCTATCGCCTACCAGAAGCTGATAAGGATAATATAAAAATGCGCTTTCATTGGGACGATTATTTTCGCGGTAAAACCCAAGCGCGCAATATACGTTTGGTTAAGCGTCATCCCTATATTTGGTTATCAATTTTAGGGCTTGCAGTATTCTGGGCAATCTCACAAGTATTGCTGGCTACCTATCCAGCCTACGCCAAAGAATTCTTAGATTTAAACAACACAGCTGTTATTCAAGGACTCATGGCCTTTGCAGGCATCGGCGTGATGATCGGTTCGATCATTGCGGGACGTGTTTCACGCAACCATATAGAAAACGGTTTAGTGCCTGTCGGTGCAATAGGTCTCACCATAGCTTTAGTGTTACTTCAACTTTTTGATTCTATCATCATGCAAGCTGCTGTATTTATGTTCTTAGGAGTCATGGGTGGTTTTATCATAGTACCTTTAAATGCCTTACTTCAATATCACGCCAAAAGTAATCAGTTAGGACGTGTATTAGCCACCAATAACCTGATTCAATTTAGTGTGATGTTAGTATTTTTAGTAACCACTAGCTTACTGAGTTACTACAATTTTGCCAGTACCGGTATTCTTTGGGGATTAGTATTTATTGCTTTCTTCGGTACCATTTACACTATTTTCAAAGCACCCGAATCTCTATTGCGTTTTATTGTCGCAAGAATCTTTGCTGCTCGTTACCGGATGAAGGTCTTAGGCTTTGAAAACCTACCGCATTCAGGTGGCATATTATTATTAGGTAATCACATCAGTTGGGTTGATTGGGCCTTAGTTCAAATTGCTAGCCCTAGACCGCTCAATTTTGTCATTGAGCGTGGTTATTATGAGCGATGGTATCTTAAGCGAGTGCTTGATATGTTCGGCGCTATACCGATCAATAGTGGTGATAGCGAAGGTTCTATTCAGCGTATAAATCAATTACTTAAAGATGGTAAAGCTGTTTGTTTATTTCCTGAAGGCGCGATTAGTCGAACCGGGCAATTATCCGAATTCAAACGAGGCTATCAATTTGCGATTAAAGATACACGCGCAAAAATTGTCCCGTTTTATCTACATGGTTTATGGGGCAGCCGTTTCTCCCGTTCTAGTGGTTTTTTCAAAGATTCACGCCAATCTGGTTTCAAACGAGATATCGTGGTTGCCTTCGGTAAAACCATGCCAGCTGATACCACGCCAGATCAGCTCAAACGACGAGTGTTTGATTTGTCATTCACCTCATGGCAGAAATATTCAAAAACACTCGATAGTATTCCTGTGTCTTGGTTGAAAACTGCCAAGCGCATGAGCTTTCAAATGGCTGCGACCGATATTACTGGCGATCCTGTGAGTCATCATAAATTCATTACAGGTGTATTTGGGTTTACGGGTTTAATCAAAAAGAAAAGTCCTGAGCAAAATATAGGCATTTTAGTCCCAGCCAGTGTCGGCGGTGCTATCTGTAATATGGCGGTGCTTGCTTTGGGTAAAACGGTAGTAAATCTAAACTTCACCGCTAGCCCAGAAGCGATTCAGGGCGCCGTTAAAAAAGCAGAAATCAAAACGGTTTACACTTCAAGAAAATTCATCAGAAAACTCGATGAGCGCGGCATCAAAATCAAAGAAATACTGCAAGATACAACGTTCTATTATTTAGAAGACTTTAAAGCAGAATTACCTAAGGTCAAAATGCTGTTTACTTTAATTGCTGTGATGATATTACCTTCGCTTTTACTACAAGCCATATACATCAAGCGTACTAAACCCGAAGACACAGCGGCGATCTTATTCTCCAGTGGCAGTGAAGGTACCCCTAAAGGTGTTGAACTAACCCATTTGAATTTAGCAGCAAACTCGCGCCAGGTTGCGGATACGCTAAACACACGTGAAAACGATACGGTAATGTCTACCTTACCCACTTTCCACGCTTTTGGTTTACTAGCAACTACGCTAATGCCCTTATCAGAAGGTATTCCGATTGTCTGTCACCCTGATCCTACCGATGTAGTTACTATTGCTAAGGGCGTCGCACGTAATAACGGTACTTTATTATTCGGTACATCGACCTTCTTACGTCTTTACACTTTAAATAAAAAAGTTCACCCGTTGATGTTGAAATCATTACGGTTGGTAATTGCTGGCGCTGAACGTTTGAACCCTGATACACGCACTGCCTTTACGCTTAAATTTGGCCATCAAATACTTGAAGGTTATGGAACGACTGAAACTTCACCAGTTGCCAGTGTAAATATTCCTGATGAACTCGACACTAGTTTCTGGAAACCACAAACAGGTAATAAATTGGGTTCTGTAGGTATGCCTTTACCAGGGACCAGCTTCCGAATTGTTGATCCCGATACACTTAAAGAACTTCCAACTGGCGATGACGGACTCATCCTAATTGGTGGTCCGCAAGTAATGAAAGGTTATTTATTAGATGCGGACAAAACTAATGAAGTCATTGTAGAATTCGATGACCAACGCTGGTATCGCAGTGGCGACAAAGGCCATTTAGACGAGGATGGCTTCCTAATTATCGTCGATCGTTACTCACGTTTTGCTAAACTCGGTGGTGAAATGGTGAGCTTATCAGCCGTCGAAGAGAAAATCCGCGAAGCTCTCGGTGGTGATCCAGATTTAGATCTTGTAGCCGTGAATCTACCGGATGACAAAAAAGGTGAAAAGGTGATCTTATTAATTGCCAATGGCATGAGTGCCAAGGAAATTAAAAAAATATTGATAGAAGCTGAGATGAATCCATTAATGATTCCGTCTACTTATATGAATGTAGATGCGGTGCCGAAATTAGGCAGCGGTAAGACCGACTTTTCTACTTCGCGTAAGGTTGCATTGGGGGAATTGTAATTAAAAGTGTAAAGGTGTTTATAAAAGACACCCCCCTACTTTCATCTACTTCCCAATCAAATATAAACAACAAGCAATATGAATAAGCAACAATCCTTCATTGTTGAAACTTCAACATGGAAAGACGTACAACAAGCATTACAAAGAGACTTGATTTGTATCGTGCCAATTGGTGCTGCGTCTAAAGAACATGGACTCCACCTGCCACTGAATACCGATTTCATCCAAGCGCAATATCTATCCCAGCAATTAGCGCAAAACTTCCCACTGATTGTTTGGCCTGTAATTAGCTTTGGCTATTATCCTGCCTTTACTGATTACCCAGGCAGCTGGTCAATTTCCGAACAGACCTTTATCAACTCCATGCTAGATATCATTGAAAGTATCGCTAAACATGGAAACAACCGTATTGTGTTACTTAACACAGGCATTAGTACCATTTCACCTTTAAAATTAGCCTGTAAACAAACACCTTTTAGTTCGCGAATATCGCTACTTAATATCTATTCAGGACCACATACAAGAAAAGTCAAAGATAGCATTCAACAACAGCAACAAGGCGGCCACGCAGATGAATTTGAAACATCGGTAATGCTAGCGATTGATGAAACATTGGTAAAAATGGAACTTGCCGAAGCAGGTTTAGAGGATATTCAATGTGGGTCTTTAAATCTAAGCCATCCAGATCAACCTAATTATTGTCCGACAGGTTCAATGGGTAACCCCACATTCGCCTCCAAAGAAAAAGGACAACAGATACTCGATGCTATGCTTGAAGATTTGTCAGAGTATATTTCTAGGATATCAAAGAAATAATTTCCATCAGTTAAGGTCGAATTAAAGATATTAGGTTGAATGAAAATACCAAAAAAGTGAAGGTGCTATATTCAATATACTAATGACATCCCTCCATCTTTTATCAAAAAATAATAGATAAAAAAACCTATCACTTCTTGTATTCGTGCTTTACCCAGTCAACTTCCATCGTCCAATCAGCGGTCATCGGAGAATCATTGATCTTAGCAAAATTAAGTATCGCAAATAATGGTTCTGAGATTACATCCCCTTGTCCTTTACTTCGATAGACTTCCTTATCATCTAAACGAAATAGTAAATCACCACCAACCCATTCTACTGAATATTCGTGATAATCCTTCATTTTTACTTCTTGAACAAGCATCAATGACTGCCAATCACCGCCACCACAATTACCTAAGCTCTTTATTGCGCGCGCAGCATAATGATCTGGACCACCATCAGAGTGATGTTCGAATATATCTATTTCACCTGAACCCTTCATTGGCCAACAAATAGTCTCATCAGCTTCCTGAACAGGTGGTTCGTTATTTCTAGCACCTAATAACCACCAAGCAGGGAACATTCCTTGTGATCCACTATTTTCAACCTTTAAACGCGCAGTCCACTTTCCCCTGCTGAATTCTTTAAGGTTCTTTGATGCAATACGACCTGCAACATATTGAGTATCTGGATGTTTCTTACCAAATTTATCCACGTTGTCACAAGCACGCTTTTCACCGAGATCAACCACGCGAATCTTAATAGTCCCATCACTAACTTCACGAGTATTGTGTAAGTTATCTGGCACATAACATTGCTTTTCATCATTAACCCAAAGCATTTGATCTTGCCAATTATCTGTATTGAAACTATCAAAGTCATCGAAAAAATCTGTTGTCCAATCGTCAGATTTTGACTCTTCATCTTCAGTTAGTGCATATGATGGAGATGTAAAAAATAGAAATGTGAAAATAAATAATGAGATTAAAACTCTAATTTTTTTCACATCAGGCAAATTATTAATATACACTTTTTCTCCTAAAATATTTAATTAAGGTTATTTATTAAGATTTTTACTAAAGTATCACTATATATACAGAACTGCTATATAGCAATAAAGCCTTATAACCCCTTAAAAAATTGAAGTATACCTAAACTTATTTAGCGCTAAAAATTACATCACCGAAGTAGGATTCTGCTTTACGTTTACTATTATCAGTATCTGTCATGATAGCTACAACATCGATGAAGCGATAAGCTTTTAGGTTTGCTTGCTGACTGCCTTTATCACCAAAATACTTAATTAAGTCTTTATAAATATTACGCTTTTCGCTGTACCACTGCCCCATTTTTGCATCTTTACCACGAACAGATAGCATTTTTACTTTGTTACCAGCGAAGGCATTGTTCCAAACCTGTCCCCTAGCCTGATTACTTGACCAAACATAGTTCATAGATTTACTACGCCACACTCTCATGCCACCATCAATAATTACATAGATACGAGCAACAAAATCATCACCAGCTTTGCTGCGTTCATTTAATCCAACCAACCTTTGTTCTGTTAACCAACGCCAGCTTAAGTTTGGGGTTTTCTGAAGATCTATTTTCTTCTTAAAAAGAAGACCAGACGCCGAAGCATTACTTTGTGCCTTCAACGCCCTCTGACCTTTATGCTGAACTACGTTGTACTTAGTTTCGCCAGAGAAAACTTTAGTCTCCCATTTCATAACGCTATTTTTAGCCAAGTTAGTTACATTTTGATCAGCATTCACATTGAATGAGAGGCTAATTATAAAAAATAAAAGTAGTAATCGAATCATCGTGCTGTTTTCCATAAATCATGAGATTAAATAAATATTATAATAATTAAAGCTTTGAACACTAATTTATCAAATTGATTAGCTATTAGTTCCAGAGAACTGAAGACTCTTTTAAAAAGTTTAACTATATTAAAAAGACACCCCCCACCTTTTTGGCTGTTTTAGCTTTCTTGCTTGCATCTTTAGCTAACAATAAATGCCTAAGCACTTTTGTCCTGAACTATAATTATTATTTAAACACTAAGTGTTATAGATAATAATTGCTAAGAAAAATTATTATTGGTGATCTGTATTTGTTTATTCTCCGTAATTATGAATAATCGAACAACGAATATTTAACATACAAAAGAAATTTCACTTATGAAAAAAACACTACTATTTTTAGCTTTATTTACACTCTCATTTAGCACCCATGCTTTTGAAAATGATTTAGATGGTCTGTTAAAAAACCATGTTAAAACAGTCACAAAATCTGGCATTCAATATAATGCCGTAAATTACACAGCATGGGGTAAAGATCCTCGTCATGTAAAAGTAAGAGATGAGATCTTAAGAAAGAACACAAATACTCTAGTTTCTAAAGATCAAAAACTGGCTTATTGGATTAATGCCTATAATGTTTTAACAATTGATTTAATTACTCGTGAAAAAGAAACCGAAAGTATCAAAAATCTAGGTACGCTATTCAAGAATCCTTGGAAGCGCTTTAGCTGGAAAGTTAATGGTAAAAACCAAACACTAGATAGCATTGAGCATAAGATTATTCGCAAATTAAATGACCCTAGAATACATTTTGCAATTAACTGTGCAGCTAAGTCTTGTCCTGATCTACGCAAAGAAGCGTATCGAGCTGATAAACTCAATGCCCAACTTCAACATCAAGTTAATTTAACACTGACTAATGCATCAAAAGGCTTTAAAAAATCTAATGGCAACTCAGTAAAAGTGTCTAAAGTCATGGATTGGTTTGCTGAAGACTTTAACTCAGGAAATGTTAATAAATGGCTACAGCCTTTTAAAAAAGGAATTGTGAATAACGATACCAAAATAGGCTATTTCGCTTATGACTGGTCGTTAAATAAGCAATAAG